>JAFOYQ010000070.1 GCA_017424575.1 Muribaculaceae bacterium | reverse complement strand
TGCTCTCAAAATAGGAGTCAAAGTGTTGTTTTTGAGAGTGTAAATTTCAGAATAGCGGTTGTTGGTAACGATGATACCATTAGCCGATTCCATTGGTGTACGGATAAAACCCATATCACCCACTTCGTACATGTCGATTTGTGCCGACATACCAAACGAAGTCATCAAGAGAGCTGCAACGACAGCTTTCTTAACTGTTGATAATTTAGTAAAAATACTCATAATTTAATTATTAGATTTAAAAATTAATTGTCTTGTTAGTTATACTATGTTTAGTAGTAGGGTATAATTTTGGCAAATTTAGGCAAAATTTTTTGATTATAGGTGGATTTGGGCGATTTTTTTTAGATGTTTGAACTTTTGAGGAGTGTTAAAATTGTTAATTAAACATGTATAAAGAAAAAAAGCGTCGAGAACGACGCTTTTTTTGACTGTATGGAAGTTGATGAATATTAATAGAATTTTTTGATACCCATAATTTCTCGCACCTCTTGAAGTGTTTTTGAAGCGCGTTCACGAGCGCGGTCGGCACCTTGTTTGATGACGCGAGCAAGGAGAGCGTCGTCGTTTTGGATGTCTAAGATACGTTCGCGAATGGGGAGCGTAACTTTTAATATGTCTTCAGCAAGTTGTTTCTTTAGGTCGCCATAGCGAATAGAACAATCGGCATAAGCATCGCGATATTGTTGGATTACCTCGGGTGCTGAAGTGAGTTCCATGAGGGTGAAAAGGTTTTCTACAGGTTGCGAGACTGGAGAGTTTGGCACTTTAGGACCTTCGTCGGTCACGGCGCGCATAACTTTCTTGCGGAGCACTTTTTCTTCATCAATGAGGTAGATGCAGTTGCCTTCGCTCTTACCCATTTTGCCAGAGCCATCAAGGCCAGGGACTTTCACTGCATTACCTCCAAAGTTGAAGTTTTCGGGTTCGGGGAATAGGTCAACACCATAGAAAGAGTTAAAGCGGCGAGCAAAGCGGCGAGTTAATTCCAAGTGTTGCTCTTGGTCTTTGCCTACGGGCACTTTGTTGGCTTTTTGAATCAAGATGTCCACAGCCATAAGAGTAGGGTAGGTCAAGAGTCCGGCATTGACGCGTTTATTTGATTCATTGCCGATGATTTCTTTTTCGATTTCACCTTCTTCTTTGTCGGCTTTAATGCCGAGAGCTTTGCGCGCTTTATCTTTGAATGATGCTGTACGCATTAATTCGCCAATACCTACGTGCATATTGAGCAAAAGGTATAGTTCTGAAATTTCAGGGACATCGCTTTGTACGAAGATGGTTGCCTTTTCAGGGTCAACGCCAGCAGCGAGATATTCGGCAAGAATATTTTTTACATTTGAATGTAATGTTTTAGGGTCGGGGTGAGTGGTCAAAGCGTGAAGGTCGGCAATGAAGAAAAGGCAATCATAATCCTCTTGCATCTTCACAAATTTGCTTAATGCACCGTAGTAGTTTCCTAAGTGAAGGTTACCTGTGGCACGGATACCGCTCAATACAATTTCTTTCATATATAATAATGTATGTATAGATTTTTTACTAATTAGAGTGCAAAGGTAGTTATTTTTGGGAGAATTTGTCTTATTTTACTTGATTTTGTTGTCAATAGGAATTTGGCGTTTGAATACTTCTTTGAACGAAATGAGAGATTCGGTGCGTGAAAGTCCTAAATGTTGCAATTTTTCGTGAATAATATGTAGCAAATGGTCGTTGTTGCGAGCATATAACTTGATAAACATATCATATTGCCCTGTTGTAAAGTGACATTCCACTACTTCAGGTATCTTTTTTAACTCTTCAACTACATATTTGAATTGAGATGGGTCTTTGAGGAAGAATCCAATGTAGGCGCAGGTGTCGTAGCCCACTGATGATGGGTCGATAAGTGATACAGAGCCTTTGATGATTCCTAATGATGTTAGTTTTTGGATGCGTTGGTGTATGGCAGCACCCGAAACGCTACACTCGCGAGCGATTTCAAGA
>JAFOYQ010000069.1 GCA_017424575.1 Muribaculaceae bacterium | reverse complement strand
GGATATGTAAAAGTTGAAATGCCCGAGGACGGAGATGCCTCATTGGAAATATTGGCTGCCGACATAAAACGCCAACTTGACGCAGGTTATAAACAAAAAGATATTGCTATTCTTGTCAGAAAGAGGAAAGAGGGTGAAAAGGTTGTTGAATATCTTATGGGATTGAAAAGTAATCCCGAATCGGGATTATCACATTTGGAGATAATGACCGAAGATGCTTTAACGATAGAGTCTTCGCCAGTGGTTAAGTTGATAATTAATACATTGCGATTGCTTTCTTCTGATATTCGTGACGATATGCAAAGAAACAAGAAACGCAAGATTAACCAATTGCAATTCCGATTCTTGCTCAATAAGAGTACAGGGATGAATGGCACTGAAGCGTTGGCAAAAGCTATTTCTAATCCAGATTCGGAAACTGACTTGTTGCTTGATGCAGTTAAAGAAAATGGATGCACAAACTTGATGTCGATAGTGGAATGTATAATAGAATCTATTGCAAATAAAGATGCATCATTGATTGAGGATAATTTGGTTTACGTTACTGCATTCCAAGATGAAGTGATAAGTTATTGCTCTCGAGGGAGTGGTGATGTGAGTTCGTTTTTGCGATATTGGGATACAAAATCGGCACATGGATTGACCTCGTCGGCCGATGTTGATGCCATAAGAATAATGACATTTCATAAATCAAAGGGTCTTGAGTTTAAGTGTGTGCATATCCCATATGCGAATATGTTGATTGGAGAGAACCCTCTTTTAAAGAATTATAGATGGTTTAACTCTTTTGATATTAAGGGTGTTGATTCAGAGGTTATCCCTCCAGTGTTCCTTTTGAAAAATGAGAAAGATGCAATGAAAGGAACTATGTTGGAAGCGCAGTGTGAGGCTAATTTGAGGGCAGAAAGGGTTGACGTTATGAATAATGTTTATGTGGCTTTTACTCGTGCTATTGATGAGTTATGTATTAATAGCCCTCGCAGTAGTAGAGAAAGTTCAGAAGGGTTGAGAAAAATCCTTGACGCAGCCTTTGACAGAGCCAATCAAGTCTTCTGTGATGAAGAGCAACTTAAACACAATGTCGATGGTCAATTATTTGTGCCTCTTAAAGAGCGCTTTAATGAGGATAAACTTGAGATAGGGGAGCCTACAACTCCACGAGAAGAGGAGGCGAAGAATGTGTTGCCAGTGGATAAGGTAACCGAACTTGCTCCCTCGCCATATTTCACAAAATATCGTGAAGATATTTGGGCAACAGCGCGCTTAGAAGATGCTGAAATGATGAATGATGCGCAAGAACGAGGCATTTTCCTTCATAAAGTGATGGAAAATGTGCGTCATCGCGATGATTTATTATTGGCATTGAAGCGTCAAGCATATCGCAATGCAATTCCCCAAGAGGAGGTTGATGAAATGTATAAAAACCTCTCAGTAGCTCTTGATGATGAGCGAGCAGAGCAATGGTTTGAAGGATATACACGAGTTGTGACCGAAAGACCAATAGGTGTAGGTGCTCTCACCGAAACAACTCGCCCCGACCGTGTAGTGTGGACTGCCAAAGGGACTGTTGATGTGGTCGATTATAAATTTGGTGAAGAAGATGATGATAGTTATAAGCGACAAGTAAAAGGCTATATGCAAAAACTCACTGATATGGGACATGAGAATGTGAGGGGTTTTGTGTGGTATATGTTCAAAGGTAAAATAGTAGAAGTAAAATAAATAATATATAAAGGATATGAATATAAAATCAATTTTTATCACATTATTGATGTGTGTTATCGCTTCGGCGATAGAGATTAGCGCCTGCACAGGACTTATTGCAGGTAAAGCGGCTTCGACCGATGGCAGTGCTTTAGTGACGTATGCTGCAGATAGTCATACTCTCTATGGCGAATTGTATTATCAACCTGCTGCCGACCATCCTGCAGGAACTATGCGTAAAGTAGTAGAGTGGGATACTGGTAAATATTTGGGCGAAATTCCCGAAGTGGCTCATACTTATCGCACAGTAGGTAACATGAACGAGCATGGACTTGTGATTGTAGAAAGTACTTGGGGCGGCCGTGAAGAGTTGGTTGATCCTAATGGACTTATCGACTATGGTTCGTTGATTTACATTACATTGCAACGCGCAAAAACTGCTCGCGAAGCAATCTCCGTGATGACCAATTTGGTTAAAGACTATGGTTATGCAAGTTCGGGTGAGTCGTTTACTATTGCCGATGGTAATGAGGTGTGGATTATGGAACTTATCGGTAAAGGTAAGGTGGAAAAAGGTGCAGTGTGGGTAGCGGTGCGTGTTCCCGATGATTGCATTTCGGGCCATGCCAACCACTCTCGCATTCACTCATTCCCAATGGACGACAAAGAAAACTGTCTTTACTCTCCTGATGTAATCAAGTTTGCACGCAAGCAAGGTTACTTTGATGGAATCGACGAAAATTTTAGTTTCTCATTGGCATACGCAATAACAGATTTCAGCGCATTGCGTGGTTGTGATGCTCGAGTGTGGAGTTACTACAATCGTTTTGCCGACGGTATGGATATCTACTTGCCTTGGATTCTCGAAGGAAAGGGTAGAGTGTTGCCATTGTGGGTTAAACCTACTCGCAAAGTGAGTGTGAAAGATATGCAAAATATGATGCGCGACCACTTTGAAGGTACTCCACTCGATATGACACAAGATATCGGCGCTGGTCCATTTGATTTGCCTTATCGCTGGCGTCCATTGACATATAAAGTAGATGGATATGAGTACACTCATGAGCGTGCAATTGCTACTCAACAAACTGGTTTCTCGCTTGTGGCACAATTGCGTAACGATAAGCCCGATTATATGAAAACAATCTTGTGGTTTGGTGTAGATGATGCAAACACATGTGTATATATCCCATTCTATAACTCGGTAACCTCTGTGCCTCACGAATTTGCAGTGGGTAATGGTGACTTGTATAACTTGTCGTGGGATGCCGCTTTCTGGGTGACAAACTATGTGGCTAACCAAACATATCAACGCTACTCGTTGATGATTGATGATGTGCGCAAGGTGCAAACAGCATTGGAAGACTCTATCGCAGTAGATGTTAATATGCTTGACCGTGAATTGGTAGATTTTTCACCACAAATTGCTGGTCGCTTGTTGCAAGATTTAGCTAATATTTGGTCAAAAAAATATGTGCAAAGATATAAACAATTGGGCGATTATCTCTTTGTGAAATATCTTGATGGCAATGTGAAGAGAGAGAAAGATGGTAAATTTGAGCGTTCTCCCTACGGAATGCCTGTTACTCCAAAATTCCCAGGTTACAACGAACGATACCATCGCTCAATTATTGACGAAACGGGTACTCGACTACAAGTCAAAGAACCTAAAATAAGTCAAAAATAGATTTCAAAACTGAAATAATTAGCCTAAAAGTTGCCTAATTAGAAGATATTGACTAACTTTGCGCAGTTTTTTAACAACATAAGGTGGGAATGTTTTCAGAGTTTAAGCTACCGCTAAAGAGTATGCCTATTGGTTCTCAGGAGTTTGAGTATCATTTGGGCAAAGAATTTTTCGCTAAAATGGAAAGTTCTGATATTCAAGATGCCGACTTAAATGTAACCTTGACAGTTGTTCATAAAAGTGATGTTTACGACATGACTTTCGTCATTGAAGGAGAGATGACACTAATATGTGATCGATGCCTTGATGAAATGCAACAACCAGTTGATGTTGAATACCACGTAGTGGTGAAGTTTGGCGATGAATACTGCGATGACTTGGATGAGGTAATTGAAATTCCTGAAAATGAAAACTATTTTAATGTTGCGTCATTGATTTATGACACAGTGTCGTTGGAAATTCCGATGGTGCACGTTCACCCCGAGGGAGAGTGTAATCAAGAAATGGACGCCGTGTTGAGTAAACTTGAAGTTGGCGAAAGCGACGAAAGTGATGACGATAACCAAGAGATAGACCCTCGTTGGGCGAAACTAAAAGAATTAAGTGAAAACAACTAAAAATAAATATTAAACAAAATGGCACATCCTAAACGAAAACAATCAAAGACCAGAACTGCAAAACGCAGAACTCACGACAAAGCAGTAGCTCCTACTCTAGCTCTCTGCCCTAACTGTGGTGCATGGCATGTATATCACACTGTATGTGGCGAATGTGGCTACTACCGTGGTAAAGTCGCTATCGAAAAGAACGCTGCCGTTTAATCAAGCGACAGGGAGATTCCCCTATGAACATATATATCTCCTAAATGTAACTGTTTAGGAGATGTTTTGCATATATAATAGTTAATTAAAACTAATGGTTAACGCAAGAATATCAGGTATTGCATCATATGTCCCCGAAGATATACTCGACAACGAGATGTTGTCGAAAATGGTCGACACTAATGATGAATGGATTACAAGTCGTGTAGGCATCAAGGAACGTCACATCTTGAAGAAAGAGGGTGCCGGTTCGTCGTATTTGGGTACTAAAGCAGTTGAGAAATTGCTCGAATCAACATCGACCAACCCCGAAGATGTTGATCTATTGCTTTGTGCAACATGTAACCCCGACTACCGATTCCCATCAACAGGCTCTATCATTGTAGGCAATTGTGGATTGAAGAATGCCTACTCTTATGACATGCAAGCAGCATGTGCTGGGTTTCTTATCGCTCTTCAAAGTGCAACAGCTTACATTCGCTCGGGAATGTATAAGAAAGTTGTTGTTGTGGCTACTGAAAAGATGTCGTCAATGGTTAACTATAAAGACCGTGCAACATGTCCACTATTTGGTGATGGTGCTGCTGCTGTATTAGTTGAACCTACAACCGAAAATGTGGGTGTTATTGATGGCGTGTTCAAAGTAGAAAGTTATATCGAACACTTGTATATGCCAGCTGGCGGTTCGGTAAAACCAGCTTCACATGAAACAGTTGAAGCAGGTGAGCATTTTGTGCATCAAGATGGTCGCTACGTGTATAAACATGCTGTTACTGATATGCTTGAATCGTCGAAAGAGGTTATTAAACGCAACGGTTTAACAATAGAAGATGTTGACTGGCTTGTTCCTCATCAAGCCAACTTGCGTATCATTGAAGCCGTTTCAAGTCGAACAGGTATTGCTCCTGAAAAGGTGCTCATAAATATAGAGCATGTAGGAAATACAAGTGCAGCGTCTATCCCATTGTGCTTAGATGAGAATAAAGATAAACTTAAGAAAGGCGATAAACTCATTCTCACTGCATTTGGTGCTGGGTTTACTTGGGGCGCAATGTATGTGATTTGGGATATTTAATAAATTTAGATATAAAATCATCTTTCAAAACGAATAATTAAACACGAAAATAGCAGGTCATCATGTTATAGGTGATATAAGCTATTTTCGTGTTTATTTTGTATAAAATGCATCATTGTTAATTATGGCAAACGAACACAGAGCAGGTTTTGTTAATATCGTAGGTAATCCTAATGTGGGTAAATCTACATTGATGAATGATTTGGTTGGGGAGCGTGTGAGCATCATCACTGCAAAGGCTCAAACTACTCGTCATCGCATTATGGGTATCGTTAATACTGACGATTATCAGATTGTATTCTCTGATACACCAGGTGTGCTTTCTCCTAAGTATAAATTGCAAAAGAGCATGCTCGATTTTTCAGAGGGAGCGCTCACCGATGCCGACATTCTTCTTTATGTTACCGATGTGGTAGAGGACCCCGAAAAAAACGCTGAATTCCTCGCAAAGGTGGCAAAAGAGAAAATACCTGTGTTGCTCGTAATTAACAAAATCGACCTTTTGAAAGGTCAAGATGACTTGGTGGCTATCGTGACAAAATGGAAAGAACGTCTTCCAAACGCTGAGATATTTCCAACATCGGCCAAGGAGCATTTCAATGTGCAAAACCTCATGGCGCGCATCGTTGACCTCTTGCCCGAGTGTCCACCATACTTTGGTAAAGATGCATTGACCGATAAACCTGCGCGCTTCTTCGTCACTGAGATTATCCGTGAAAAGATTTTGCTCAACTACGATAAAGAGGTACCTTATTCGGTTGAGGTAATTGTAGAAAAATTTGACGAAAGCGACGATGCAATTCACATCATGGCTGTGATATATGTAGAACGTGATAGCCAAAAGGGTATCATAATAGGTCGTGGAGGCTCAATGTTGAAGAAGGTGGGTATAGATGCTCGCAAGGATATTGCAACATTCTTTGGCAAACGAATTTTCCTTGAAATGTTTGTGAAAGTTGAACCTAACTGGCGAAATCGCGAAAATAAATTGCGCTCGTTTGGATATATGGATTAAAATAATAGCCTTTCACTTAAATATAGTTATATTTGTAAATTAAAAATTGAAAAACATCTAACTCGAAGAAATTATGGGACAATTAGTAGCAATAGTAGGTCGCCCCAATGTTGGCAAATCAACGATGTTTAACCGTCTTACCGAGACGCGCCAGGCTATCGTTGACGAAACTGCAGGTACTACTCGCGACCGTCAATATGGAAAAGTTGAATGGAGTGGACGCGAATTTTCAATTGTTGATACAGGCGGTTGGGTTGTAAACTCTGAAGATATATTTGAAGGTGAAATCAACAAGCAAGTGGCCCTTGCTATTGAGCAAGCCGATGTGATTCTTTTTGTTGTTGACGCAATGAACGGCGTTACCGACCTCGATGACCATGTGGCTGAAATCCTTCGCAAATCAAAGAAACCAGTGATGTTGGTTGCCAATAAGGTTGACTCTAATGACTGGTTGTATAATGTTCCCGAGTTCTACAGTCTTGGACTCGGCGACCCATATCCAGTATCGGCAGTGAGTGGTTATGGAACAGGCGATCTCCTTGATGAAATCGTGAAGAAACTTCCCGAAACAGAAGAGGTGGAAGAGGAATTGGAAAACATCCCTAAATTTACTATCGTTGGCCGTCCTAACGCTGGTAAATCATCATTGATTAACTCATTCATTGGAGAAGATCGTAATATCGTTACCGATATCGCTGGAACAACCCGTGATAGCATCTACACTCGTTACAACAAATTTGGATTTGATTTCTACCTCGTTGACACAGCAGGTATCCGCAAGAAAACAAAGGTAAACGAAGATATTGAATACTATTCAGTAATTCGCAGTATTCGTGCCATAGAAGCGTCTGATGTATGTATCCTCATGATTGATGCAACTCGAGGCATCGAGGCTCAAGACACTAACATCTTCTCGTTGATTCAACGCAACAAGAAAGGTCTTGTGGTGTGTGTAAACAAGTGGGACTTGGTTCAAGATAAATCACTCGAAGCGATTAAACACTATGAAGCATCAATTCGTGAGCGTTTTGCACCATTTACCGACTTCCCCATCATCTTCACCTCAGCGTTGACAAAACAACGCATTTTCAAAGTGCTTGAAACAGCAGTAGAGGTGTATAATAATCGCACTCGCCTTGTGCCAACATCACAACTTAACAATGTGATGCTCGAAGTGATTGCAGCATATCCACCCCCTGCAAATAAGGGTAAATATGTGAAGATTAAGTATGTGACAATGCTCAAGGGAGCACCAGTGCCAACATTTATTTTCTTCTGCAATCTTCCACAATGGGTTAAGGAACCATATCGCCGTTATCTAGAAAATAAGATTCGTGCAAATTGGGAATTCTCAGGCACGCCAATCTGCGTATTTATGCGTGAAAAATAAAAAATGATTACTATTCCGATATAAATCGGATGATATGAAAATCTCAATCGCATTGCGGTTGAGATTTTTTTTATTCAACTTGCAATCCACTATGTAAAAAAACGATTAATGTCGTGCGAAGCACGTGAAAACGAAGTGTACGAATAACCGAGGGTTGAGTAAAGCGAAACCCTCGGAAAATGGGACAACAGCCCTCTCATCCGTCCGAAGGACGGGAATGATGTAATGCTTTTGATTCGCGTCTGCCAGACGCATAAAGTGTGGTTTACAATAACCGAGGGTATCGGGTTTCGCCCTTTCCCCCCGGTTACTTATATCGCTACGCTATCCCGTGCTTCGCACGCCTTTGCTCTTAAAACTTTTATCGGATAGTAATAATAAGAAAAGAACCAGTGTAGACAGGCTCTTTCCTATAATGTTTGATATGGTATAAATTTGCGATTAAATGTATATAGATGAAAATAGCGAGAGAAAGTCGTCACTTTCTCTCGCTATTGAGATTATGAGATGTAGTTGTCTCTTAGTCTTGGAATTTAGCTTTGATAAATTCGCGGTTGAGGCGTGCGATGTTGCTCAATGGCACGTTCTTTGGACATTCAGCAGCACAAGCACCTGTGTTAGTACAGTTACCGAAGCCGAGTTCATCCATTCTCTTAACCATTGCACGAGCACGACGAGCACGTTCAACTTGACCTTGTGGAAGGAGTGCGAATTGGCTAACTTTTGCAGAAACGAACAACATAGCCGAACCGTTTTTACAAGCAGCAACACAAGCACCACAACCGATACAAGTTGCAGAGTCCATAGCGATGTCGGCTACCTCTTTAGAGATAGGCATTGCGTTAGCATCAGGAGCACCACCACAGTTTACTGAAGTGTAACCACCAGCTTGTTGAATTTTGTCGAATGCGTTACGGTCAACAGTCAAGTCGCGAATTACAGGGAATGCTGCAGAACGCCATGGTTCGATAGTGATAGTGTCGCCATCGTTGAATTTACGCATGTGTAATTGGCAAGTAGTGATGCCTTGTACTGGTCCGTGTGGGTGTCCATTGATATAGAGTGAACACATACCACAGATACCTTCGCGGCAGTCGTTGTCAAATACAACTGGTTCTTCGCCCTTTTCAACGAGTTGTTGATTGAGCATATCAAGCATTTCAAGGAAGCTGCTATCAGTTGATACTTTATCAAGTTTGTAAGTTTTGAATTGGCCAGGTTCCTTAGGACCACGTTGACGCCAAATTTTCAAGTTTACGTTAATTGTTTTTTCCATTTTGTAATTTAATTATTTGGTAGGTAATCGGAGTTGTTTAGGCAACTCCGATTACCCCGTGGTTACTATTATGATTTGTAGTTACGAGTTTGAACTTCGATAGCTTCGTATTTAAGAGGCTCTTTATACAATGTTGGTTTTTCGTTTTCACCATTGTATTTCCAGCAGCTTACATACATATACTCTTCGTCGTTACGAGCGGCTTCACCATCAGGAGTTTGGTATTCTTCACGGAAGTGAGCACCACAAGATTCGTTACGGTGAAGAGCGTCGATAGCCATCATCTTAGACATTTCGAGGAAGTCTTCGAGACGAAGTGCTTTTTCAAGTTCAGTGTTGAGGTCGTCAGCTTTACCTACTACGCGAAGGTCGTTGTAGAATTCTTTGCGCACTTCTTCGAGTTCGGCAAGAGCTTTGACGAGGCTGTCGAGTGTTCGTCCCATACCTACGAGGTCCCACATTACGCGACCGAGGCGTTTGTGAATTTCGTCGGGTGATTTAGTACCTTTAATGTTCATCAATTTTTCGATACGAGCGCGAACATCAGCTTCAGCTTGGTCAAATTCAGGAGCATCAGTAGTGAAGTGAGGCACCTTGATTTGGTCGCTGAGGTAGTTTTGCATTGTGTATGGGAGAACGAAGTAACCATCAGCAAGACCTTGCATAAGAGCAGATGCACCAAGACGGTTAGCACCGTGGTCAGAGAAGTTACATTCACCGATAGCGAAGAGACCTTTGATTGAAGTTTGGAGTTCGTAGTCAACCCAGATACCACCCATTGTGTAGTGGCTTGCAGGGAAGATCATCATAGGAGTTTCGTATGGATTATCGTCTGAAATCATTTCATACATTTCAAACAAGTTACCGTAACGGTCGCGAACTACATCTTCGCCAAGACGTTCGATAGCATATTTGAAGTCGAGATATACAGCGTTACCTGTACCAACACCATAACCAGCATCGCAACGTTCTTTAGCAGCACGGCTGGCGATGTCGCGAGGACAAAGGTTACCGAATGCTGGATAACGACGTTCGAGATAGAAGTCGCGATCTTCGTCAGGAATTTCGGTTGGTTTTTTCTTGCCTGCGCGGATTGCTTCAGCATCTTCTTTCTTTTTAGGAACCCAGATGCGGCCATCGTTACGGAGTGATTCACTCATCAAAGTAAGTTTTGATTGGTCTTCACCGTGAACAGGGATACAAGTTGGGTGGATTTGAGTAAACGCGAGGTTAGAGAGGTAAGCACCTTTACGGAATGCTTGGATAGCAGCCGAACCGTTGCAACCCATAGCGTTTGTAGAAAGGAAGAATGCACGGCCATAACCACCAGTTGCGAGAACTACTGCATGAGCAGCGTAGCGTTCGATTTCACCAGTAACGAGGTTGCGAACGATGATACCGCGAGCGCGACCATCGATGATAACTACGTCAAGCATTTCACGACGGTTGAATGATTTCACTGTACCTTTTTCGATTTGACGGTTGAGTGAAGAGTATGCACCGAGGAGAAGTTGTTGACCTGTTTGACCTTTAGCGTAGAAAGTACGAGATACTTGAGCACCACCGAATGAACGGTTAGCGAGCAAGCCACCATATTCGCGAGCGAAAGGAACACCTTGAGCCACACATTGGTCGATGATGTTGTTAGAAACTTCAGCAAGACGATATACGTTAGCTTCGCGTGAACGGAAGTCACCACCTTTTACAGTATCGTAGAAAAGACGGTAAACCGAGTCACCATCGTTTTGATAGTTTTTAGCAGCGTTCACACCACCTTGAGCAGCGATAGAGTGAGCACGACGTGGGCTGTCTTGAATGCAGAAGTTGAGTACGTTGAAGCCCATTTCGCCAAGAGTAGATGCAGCAGAAGCACCTGCAAGACCAGTACCTACAACGATGATGTCGAGGTTACGTTTGTTGGCCGGGTTCACGAGTTTTTGATGAGCCTTATAGTTGGTCCATTTCTCAGCGACAGGACCTTCGGGGATTTTAGAATCAATCTTAGTGGCTGCAGCCGATTCGATGTCGGCATAATCCTTCATGATGGGAGTTGAGTCAATCATACCATCGATTTTAGTTGTATCCATATCGCTTGATTATTTTTGAGAGTTAGTTTTATTTTCGTTAGCAGTAGCTTCTGCTTTTTTGTCGTTAGCAGTAGCTTTTTGATCAGCAGCACCTTCAGCAGGTTGTCCTTGAGGTGTAACGGCAGTAGAGTCGACAGGGATAATTTCTTCGCCACCACCCATTGGAGCTTGACCTTGTTGCATTTGCTTTTGCATTTCTTCTTGTTGAACTAAAGCTTTTGCTTCTGGAGTGTCTTTGCAGAATACCTTAATTGCGTTTTGATAAATTTCAATTTGTTTTTGGTATTTTGGCATAATTTCCATAGCTTTAGCTTGAATAGCCGCTTCGTCAAGACCTTGTGCTTCAAGCTCAAATATTTCTTTTTGGAATTCTTTGCCAAGAAGCTCTGCTTTTGATTGAAGATCGATGTTTTCAAGATATTGTTCTTGAAGTTCGGGGTTATTGAGGTATTCACCTGATTTAGCTTGGTAAGTGAACCATACAGCTTGGATAGTGAAGAGTCCTACAACGATAGTAGTCCACCAGCAAGCCACTTTTTTCAAGCGAGGCAACCAAGTGTCGTT
>JAFOYQ010000068.1 GCA_017424575.1 Muribaculaceae bacterium | reverse complement strand
AGTGAGTCTAATTGTGAAAGTGACATGATAAATAGGTCGGTTTTTATTGTTTTTATGGTGCAAAGTTATAAAATACTTTCAAATTATAAGTTTCAAAATGATAGGATTTTTAGAAAATTTAGTAATTTTGTAAATTAAAATTGCAGAAATGGGGTGTTTAGAACTAAAAAATGTTATTTTAGACCAACATTTACTCTCGCGGGTTGAAGAATTGTATTACAATTCGTTTCCTCCCGAGGAGCGTAGGCCATGGAATAGTGTAAAATCTCTGCTAAAACGCGAAGATATACGGTATAAAATTGAGGTAATTCAACAAAATGGTAAGTTTGTTGGTTTTATATCAAGTTGGGACTTTGGCTCATTTTGTTATGTTGAACATTTTGCAATAGAATCTTCTGTGAGAGGTAACGGTATAGGTGCAGCTGCAATATCTCAATTTGTGGCAAAATCTCAAAAAGGGGTAGTGCTCGAGGTTGAATTACCACAATGTGGCGAAATGGCACAACGTCGCATAGGTTTTTATAGCCGCAATGGATTTGACGTGCATGCCGATTTTGAGTATGTTCAACCATCTTATGGCGAAGGGTTGCCATCTGTGCCTATGTTGCTAATGAGTGCAAACATGGGTGATGATTTGAAGATATCGGTTGTGGCAAAAACAATACTTCGATTTGTTTACGGAGTAAAAAAGGATTAAATTTGCACTAAAGAAGGAATATTTAGATATGAAAAAATATTTATTAATATGTTGCGTGCTGTGCATCGCTTTATTGATGCCGAGTTGTGGCACAAAGTCTGAATTGGGTGAAAGTGGTCGTCCGATAATCACTGTGAGCCTTCAGCCACAAAAGTATTTTCTTGATAAGATTGTTGGCGATAAGATAGAGGTGCAATGTTTACTTGCTAATGGTGCAAATCCTGAAAGTTATGAGCCTTCGATGAATAATCTTATGCAACTTGAGAAAAGCGCGGCATATATAAAGATGGGAAACGTAGGCTTTGAGCAAGTATTAGTTGATAAACTTCAACAAAACAATAAAGACCTAAAAGTATATGATGCTTCGCAAGGAATTGATTTGATTTTAGGAACTCACGATTGCTGTGAACATCATGACCACGACCATGGACATCATCATGAGCATGGCGCGTCGGCCGACCCTCACACATGGACTTCGGTTAAAAATGCAAAAGTTATTGCTAATAATATGTACAATGTAGTAGTAACTGTCGATTCGCTCAATCGTGATTTTTATCAAGCAAATTATGAAACATTGATAGCTTCGCTCGATTCTCTTGATGTTTATGCTTCTGAAATGCTTTTTGCACATAAAGGGGAGTCGTTTCTTGTGTGGCACCCATCATTGAGTTATTTTGCGCGCGATTATGGCCTTGAGCAAATTACGATAGGGCAGATAGGAAAAGAGTTGTCGGCAAAACAACTGCAAGAGCAGATTGATGAAGCTCGTGAGCATAAGGCTCAAGTGTTTTTCTTTCAAAAAGAGTTTGACTCACAACAGGCATCGGTGTTGAGCGAACAAATAGGAGCAAAGATGGTAACAATAAATCCATTAAGTTATGACTGGGAAGCAGAAGTTAGACGCATCGTCGATGCGATTGGCTCAAAATAAAATGATTGAACTCGACTCGGTGGCAATGCAATGGGATAACCATGTGGCGTTGCAAAATGTGTGTTTGTCAATCAATGAGGGTGATTTTGTAGCAATTACTGGGCCTAATGGCGGTGGTAAAACAACACTATTGCGATTGATTCTTCGATTGATAAAACCTACAAGTGGTAGAGTAGTGTATCGAAGTGGCGGTGCTGAGGTTGATGAACTTGAAATAGGTTACCTGCCTCAAAAAAATCAAATCGATAGTAGATTCCCAATTACGGTAGAGGAGGTAGTTGCGCTTGGATTGATGTCGCAAAAACATTTGTCAAAGCAGGAGCGAAAAGAACGAGTGGAGCAAACTATTGCGCTCATGGGATTGGAGGAACATGCCAAACGATTAATTGGAGAATTGTCGGGTGGACAATTGCAGCGCACATTGCTCGGCCGTGCTGTTGTGTCGCGTCCACGAGTGCTTGTGCTTGATGAACCATTGAGCTACGTTGATAAGTCGTTTGAAAATCGGTTGTATGAAATCATTGCGCAATTGGCTAAACATACAACGATAATTCTTGTGTCGCACGAGATGACACATATATCAACGATGGCAAATCGTCATATAATAATAGATCGCACTCTTCATGAGTGTAACGCTGAGCATCATTATGTGCCTACTGCGTGCAAGTAAAAAATATAATGCTTAATCGATATTTCAAAATGATAGATGATCCACGATTTAATAGGTTGAGATTGTTGCTTGGCGATGATGTGTTGCGTCGAGTGATGTCGAAACGTGTGATACTATTTGGCGTAGGTGGTGTAGGAAGTTGGTGCGCAGAGTCGTTGGTGCGTTCAGGTATCTGCGACATAACATTGGTTGATGCCGATAAAGTGTGTGTCACAAATATAAATCGTCAACTGCTGGCAACAACATCTACCATAGATGGAGTAAAGGTTGAGGTTATGAAACGACGATTACTCGACATAAATCCGTCGGCGCGTGTTACGGCTCTTGAGAAACGATATAATGAAGAGTCGGCTCCTCAATTTAATCTTGATGAATATGATTATGTGATAGACGCAATAGATTCGCTTGCTGATAAAGCTTTACTAATTCTTAATGCGTGCAATTCGCAGGCTACGTTGTGTGCTTCGATGGGTGCCGCGTTAAAAGTTGATTCGTCGCGAATTTCTACCGCTGAATTCTGGAAGGTGCAAGGGTGTCCGTTGGCAGCATCGTTGCGACGTCGATTTAAGAAGAATAAAACTATCCCTTCACGTAAGTTTCAATGTGTGTATAGCGATGAGGTGTATGCTAATCGTGGAGAGGCTGTGGTTGCAGATGATGCTATGACTTATGGGAAGGTTGCGGTTAATGGTACTTTGTCACACACAACAGCTATATTTGGACTAAAACTTGCCGAATTAGTAATAAAAGATATTCTTAATGAGAAGTCATAGGGAAATAGTGTGTATTGATTAATGAAAAAATGTGTTTTTTGTCGAAAAAGGAAGAAAAAACACAAAAAATGAAGAAAATTCAAATAAAATATAATTTTTTCTGCGAAAAGTTTGCACAGAATAAAAAAAGTATATACCTTTGCACTCGCAAACGCCAATAAGGCTAAGCATCGGGGTGTAGCGCAGTCCGGTTAGCGCACCTGCTTTGGGAGCAGGGGGTCCCAGGTTCGAATCCTGGTACCCCGACAAAGAAAGAGAATCACAATTGTGGTTCTCTTTTTTCGTTATATACAAGTTGAGGTTCTTGTCAAAAAAAATGGGGTGTCAAGCAATGGAAAAATTATGTAGAAAATCTTTGAAAAAGTGCTGAAATGCGTGTGTTGAAAATATTTTTTGAAAATGATGAGAAAATATTTGTTTTATATCACGAAAGTTTTCTATATTCGCAGTGTGATTTGGAATGAGTCAAGTCGCAAGGTGATTTGAAAGATAGTAAAAACGAAATAAAAGATAACTTAAGTATATGATATTCAATTTTAGATTGGTTTCTGACGAAGTTGAGAACTTCAAAAGAGAGATTAAAATCGATGCTGATTACACATTCCTTGATTTGAAAAATGCAATTTGTGATGCTGTAGGGTATGACAAAAATCAATTATGCTCTTTCTTCCTTTGTGATGAGAGCTGGGAAAAAGAAACAGAGATTACACTCGAAGATATGGGCACAAGCTCTGACGAAGATGTGTGGTTGATGGAAGATACAATCCTCAGCGATTATATCGAAGATGAAGGTCAAAAATTGATTTTTATGTTTGACTACATGACTGAGCGTTCATTTTTTATTGAAATGAAGGAGATGATCACTGGTAAAAAGTTGAAAGATCCTTTATGTACGTTGGCAATTGGTAAAGCTCCTGTGCAAATAATGGACATCAAAGAATTTGAAGCTAAAATTGATGCAAAACTCGCTGCTGCAAGTGTTGACGATATAGATGAAGATTTCTATGGCTCAGAAGAGTTTAATGAAGATGAATTTGAAGCAGAAGGTTTTGAAGAAATGTCATTTGACGATTAAGAAGAAAATTGAGTAAATAATTATATCTGAATCCCGTGGCAAGAGATTTGTCGCGGGATTTTTTTTGAGATATAGGTAAAATGAAGTGCAAAAAAATAGCGTTTCCCATATCGGAAACGCTATTTACGCATGTTTTTATAGATTTTATAGAGTAGAGAGATTATTTCACTTCTTCAAAATCTACATCGGTAACAGTGTCACCACCAGCATTAGGATTTGCACCTGGTTGGCCACCCGCAAATGGGTTAGCGCCTGCACCAGGATTAGCACCTGCTTGTTGTTGTGCGTTGATGATGTCTTGTTGGATTTGACCAAACACTGTTTCGATTTCTTTGATAGCTGCATCGATTGCAGGGATATCTTGAGCTTTGTGAGCGTCTTTGAGCTTGCCAAGAGCAGCTTCGATAGGAGCTTTCTTGTCAGCAGGAATCTTATCGCCAAGTTCGCTCATTTGTTTTTCTGTTTGGAAGATGATAGCGTCAGCTTGGTTGAGTTTGTCGATGCGTTCTTTTTCTTTAGCATCGGCAGCAGCGTTAGCTTCAGCTTCTTCTTTCATGCGTTTGATTTCAGCGTCGCTCAAGCCACTTGAAGCTTCGATGCGAATGCTTTGTTGTTTGCCTGTTGCTTTATCTTTAGCTGAAACGTTGAGGATACCGTTGGCATCGATTTCGAAAGTAACTTCGATTTGAGGAATACCACGAGGAGCAGGAGCGATGCCATCGAGGTGGAAGCGACCAAGAGTTTTGTCGTCTTTAGCCATTGGGCGTTCGCCTTGGAGAACGTGGATTTCTACTGATGGTTGATTGTCGGCAGCAGTAGAGAATGTTTCGCTCTTGCGAGTAGGGATTGTAGTGTTAGCTTCGATGAGTTTAGTCATCACACCACCGAGAGTTTCGATACCTACCGACAAGGGGACAACGTCGAGAAGAAGTACATCTTTCACTTCGCCTGAAAGTACACCACCTTGGATTGCAGCACCCACAGCCACTACTTCGTCGGGGTTAACGCCTTTAGAAGGAGCTTTGCCAAAGAAGCGTTCAACGATTTGTTGGATAGCAGGAATACGAGTTGAACCACCCACGAGGATTACTTCGTCGATATCGCTTGCAGTGAGACCTGCATCGCGAAGAGCTTGTTCGCAAGGTTTGATAGTTGCTTGAATGAGGCTATCGGCGAGTTGCTCAAATTTAGCACGTGAGAGAGTTTTTACCAAGTGTTTGGGGATACCATTCACTGGCATGATATAAGGAAGGTTGATTTCGGTAGAAGTAGTGCTTGAAAGCTCGATTTTAGCTTTTT
>JAFOYQ010000067.1 GCA_017424575.1 Muribaculaceae bacterium | reverse complement strand
TTCCCTCGTTTCATAATCAGACTATTTAGTGAATAGTATTTAATGCAAATTTATGAAATAATGAGCTATTTGTCAATAGGGTGTGCCTATGTTTGGTTTTTAGTGGAGTAAGTAAAGAGGTCAAATTTCGTAAACCCCATATCAGAGAGAATTTGTTGGCTCTTTTTTTGGTCGGTGGGGGTGTTGAATTGTGGAATTAGAGGAATGCGAATAGTTGTATCGTTTTGACGATTGTTCTCAACGATGAGTTTAAGGTTGGCAATCACATTTTTGTTGTTGCATCCTGTATAGTTGTGGTATATGTCGGGATTCATGTCTTTGATGTCAACAATAAAATGGTCGATAATTGGCAAAAGGGTTGCAAATTGGCTTGGCTCAACATTGAGCGATGTTTCAAGTGTGAGTTTCCACTCGTTCCCACAAATGGTGCGAAATTTAGTGATGATATCGCTTCGCAAACATGGCTCGCCTCCACCAAATGTAATACCACCCCCAGTGGCTATAAAATATAGTTGGTCGATGCGAGTTTCTTCAAATATTGACGATGCATCGTAGTGGGGAAATTGCTCGGAATTGGATAGCGATTGAGGATTTAAGCAGTATTTGCATCGTAACGGACAGCCATGGAATGCTACCAAAGTGGTAACACCCTCGCCGTCGGTTGCTAATCGATGACGGCAAATGCCTATTATGGGGGCTTTGTCGGTCATAATCAGTCGCTAAATTTCGTTTAATGGTATTGCGTCAATGTTTTCGATGCCGTTAATGACATCCTCAATTGTAATTGAAAACCATTTTCCCGATGCGCTTCCTTGATTTTTGAAGATGAATTTAAAACCATCAATACCTAAGTAATAGAGAGCTCCCCAAGTGTCAAGGTCGTCTTGAGTGTCGGTCATGTCGCGAATGAGCTCGTTTTTAAAGTCATTGATGTCGCCAACGTCGTTGATATTTATAGAAGAGTCAAATATAAATGTACTTTCAATGAGCTTGTTTGAAAGGGTAGTGTTGACATCTAATAATCCATCTTGCCCTACATTTGATTTTAATTCGGCGCCAAAAAAGGAAACTAACTCATTGACGATTTCTTCGGTATTTATATCAGAAAAATCATAGTTGTCGTTAAATTGAGAGTCATCACTAAAGTTGAGTATCTCGTCAAAGTCAATAATCATAGAAACCGATTTATGTGAATAGGCATCGGTGTAAATGAAATTATAACCTTTTACATCAAGAATATACTTCAATGAATGAACAAGTTCTTCGTTATATTGGGGTTTGACTTGTTTGATATAATTAATTTTGCATTGATTGATAAAATCATCGGAATAACCTTCAATGCTGTTAACGGTGCAAATGATATTAATGTAGTCTTTGACAATATAGGTGTGGGTGTTTATTACTCCATCACTGCCTATCCAATTGCTTATTGACTCGTCTAATTGTTGCATAAATATAGTGGCATAGGCTTGTTTCTCTTCTTCCGACATTGATTCAAGATTGTTGTCTAAATTAGAGCCGTTTGAAGCTTCTCCGATTTCAAAACCATAATCTTTTGCAGCCTCAAATACTTCAAGAAAGTCGATTGTAGTGGAGAATTTTTTCTTGTTAGTGCGATTGATAAATGTGTAAGTAAATCCATTTAATCCGTTGTTGTATAAATATATAATCTCGTTGAGGTTTTCTTCGTCTTGAGCAAAAATATTAAGCATCAAATCTTTGAAACTTTGAGAGTAATTAGATGCATTGTCGGTAATTTCATCAAGAATTTCGGTAAATTCAAAGTATTCGCCCGAGAGTGTAACATAAGCATCTACTATGCCATCTATTCCTATTCCCTTTTTGTGTTCAATGTCATAGGCTATGAGCCGATCTTGTATTATGGGGTTTTGGTCTAATGAATATATGGTATCGTATGCAACGACACAAGAGTCATAGATTTCATCGTCGTAAATGGTGATGTCTTCAATGGCGGCACCATCCATTTCAATAGATTCTTCTGTGTCGGATGTATCGTCATAAAAATTGCGTAAATCGTCTAAAGTGAGAGTCGCTTCTGCTGTAGTGCCTTGTTGGTTGGTATATTCAAGAATTATACCATCAAAACCAAATGCTTCGAGTTGATTGGTGTATGATTTAGCGGCGAGTTCAGTGCCAAAAGATTTTATGTAGGTGCTTTTGATGCTTTCGGGGGTAAGTCGGCTGGTTAATGTTGGGTCGTTGACTATGTGGTAAGAAAGTTTTACGAATTTACCCTCTTTTGATGCTTTTGCTTTAAGTATGACGATGCCGTCAACATCGCGTTGGGCTAATTGATTATGATAGGAGATGCAATAATTCGACATCTGCTCCTTATCAATGCCAAGTTCATCAAGAGATTTGGTTAGGAGGTTGTTAAAATCGTTAGGAGTGAGAGTGTGGGATATCTTATTGCCATAGATATCGCGATATGTCAACTCCCAATTGCTTTCAGCAATTTGGAGAAGTGTTAGCAGTTCGGTGAATATTTGCTTTTTATCGGGTTGATTGATGGTGTTGTAAATCATAAGGGTGAGCATATCTGACGATAGTAATCTCACATCGCTGTTTTTCATGGTTACAACGGCATCCCATCGTAGGGTGCTTGCATCATAAGAAATATTCTCAAAATACATCGTTCCGTAGTCGACAGATTTTGTACCCTCCGACATACTTTGTGCAATCTCATAAAGTTTTAGTTGTGCCTCAAATTTGCTTGTTTGTGCATAGGTGTGTTGTTGCAAAAATGGGAATATTAATGCAATGAGTGTGATGATGATTGATTTAAGATGGTTTGATTTCATGATAAAATAAATTTAGTGGTAATGAATGTGCTTAATAATCACAAATGTAGTGATAAATAATTAAATAGGAGTGCTTTTGTGAGAAAAATAACAAAAAAAGCGAATAGGTGATGCCTATTCGCTTTGTGGTATGATAGAAGTGTTTGATTAATCTTCTTTCATGTTGTGGAATACGTTTTGAACGTCGTCGTCGTCTTCGAATTTTTCGAGGAGTTTTTCGAGTTGAACGCGTTGCTCTTCGTTAACCTCTTTAAGGTCGTTAGGAATGCGTACGAATTCTGAACTCTTGATTTCAAATCCGTTTTCTTCGAGATATTTTTGGATTTCAGAGTTGCATTCAAATGGAGCAGAAAGTACGATTACATTTTCTTCTTCATCGAAGTCGATTTCGTCTACACCGAAGTCGATGAGTTCGAGTTCAAGTTCTTCAAGGTCAACACCTTCTTTAGCGATAACGTGGAATGTACATTTGTGTTCGAAAAGGAATGTCAAACTGCCTGAAGTACCAAGGCTACCACCAAATTTGTTGAAATATGAACGTACGTTAGCAACAGTACGAGTATTGTTGTCGGTTGCAGCTTCAACAACGATAGCGATACCGAAAGGACCATATCCTTCGTAGATGATTTCTTTATAATCGCCAGTATCTTTGTCGGTTGCTTTTTTGATAGCACGTTCAACTGTATCTTTTGGCATGTTTGCTGCTTTAGCATTTTGCATCAAAGCACGCAAGCGAGGGTTAGTATCAGGGTCTGGACCACCAGCTTTAGCGGCGATAGTGATTTCTTTACCGATACGAGTAAATGTGCGAGACATATTGCCCCAGCGTTTGAGTTTTCTTGCTTTGCGATATTCAAAGGCTCTTCCCATTGTGGTTTATTGTTTTTATAGTTAATTTTTTAATTTGATTTTATCGGAGTGAAGCACCAAGACGTTTTTCGAGGTTAGTGATGATTTTGTTCATCACGGCTTCGATTTGTTTGTCTTGGAGGGTTTTTTCGTCATCTTGAATTGTCATTGCGATGGCGTATGATTTCTTGCCTTCGGGCAAGTTTTTGCCTTCATACACGTCAAAGAGTGTTACGTCTTTTAGCAACTTGCGTTCGCTTTCTCTTACTACAGCCTCGATTTGAGCCATTGTTACGGCTTTATCGATGAGGAGTGCGAGGTCGCGTTTTACTGGTTGTGTTTTGGGGAGTGGAGCAAATGTTACTTTCTTCTTAACGGCAAGTTTAACGATTGCATTCCAATCGAGTTCGGCAAATAATACCTCTTGCTTTATGTCGGCTTTCTTGAGGATTGATTTTGCTACGATACCCATTGCTCCAAGTTGTTTTCCAGCGCGAGTTGCAATACTGAGCGATGCACTATAAATCTCTTCATTACCTTCGCTGAGTGCAAGTTCGCGAGTAGAAATGCCAAGGCGAGCGAAGATGTTGCCTACGATAGCCTTGAGGTCGTAGATTGTAGCCGCTTCTTCACTGCGAGCCCAGTTGCCTTGGCGAATGTTGCCAGTGAGCCAAAGAGCGAGTTTTTCGTTTTCGCTATATGGCGCAAGTGGAGCTTCGGCCGTTGATTCGGCCTCAGGATTGAAATGGTAAACATTACCAAATTCATACATCATCAAGTCGCTTGAACGACGATTGATGTTGTGTGAAAGTGACTCTAGACCACCAAAGAGCAATGTTTGACGCATCACGTTGAGGTCGTTGCTCAATGGATTGAGGAGTTTCACGCAGTTGGCAACAGGATATTGAGTGAGGCCTTCGTAGTAGCTTTCGGCAGTGAGTGAGTTGTTGAGGATTTCGTTAAATCCTACAGCAGTCAATTGGTTGCTGATGAGCTCGCGGAGGTCGTTTGCGCTATCGGTAAATGTTTTGTAAGAGAGTGTTGCGTGTAGTGTGTTGTCAAACTCGATATTGTTGTAGCCATAGATGCGCAACACATCTTCAACCACGTCGCAAGGACGTTGCACGTCAACGCGATAGGTTGGCACTTCGAGGTCGATTTCACCGTCGCGACGGTCTTTGATTTCGATTTCGAGTGAGCGTAGTATGTTGTCAACAGTCTCAGTTGGGATTTCTTTGCCAATGAGGTTGTTGAGATATTCGTAAGAGAGTGTAACAGGGAATGGTTTGATTTCGTTGGGGTAGATGTCAACGATTTCGCCACAAATTTCACCACCAGCGATTTCTTTAACCATTAATGCGGCAAGTTTCAACACGTAGATAGTGTTGCTTGGGTCAACTCCACGTTCAAAACGGAAAGATGAGTCGGTGTTTAATCCGTGACGGCGTGCTGTTTTGCGCACTGTTGTTGGGTTGAAGTATGCACTTTCAAGGAAGATTGATGTAGTCCCTTCGGTTACCCCTGAGTCAAGACCTCCAAATACACCAGCCATGCACATAGGCTCTTCGGCATTGCAAATCATCAAGTCGGCATTGTTGAGCTTGCGTTCAACTTCGTCGAGAGTGGTGAATTGAGTGCCTTCAGCGCAGTTGCGAACCACGATTTTGTTGCCTTTTACCTTGTCGAGGTCGAAGCAGTGGAGTGGTTGTCCCATTGCGTGAAGAAGATAGTTGGTGATGTCAACGATGCTGTTGATAGGGCGTTGTCCGATTGCAGTCAAGCGGTCTTTGAGCCATTGTGGACTTTCGGTAACTTTCACATTGCGAATAGTAACGCCAGCATAGCGAGGACAAGCTTCGGTATTCTCAACTACCACTTCTATTGCACCATCTTGACGGTCGATGCTGAAAGCGTCAACCGATGGGCATTGAGGAGTAGCAGTTTCTTTATTTTGTGACAACCAAGCGCAGAGATCGCGAGCTACGCCATAGTGTGACGCTGCGTCGATGCGGTTGGGGGTGAGGTCAACTTCGAGAACATAGTCGCTGGTGAGGTTGTAGTATTCAGCAGCAGGAGTACCAGGTTTTACCTCTTCGTTGAGGACGATGATGCCATCGTGAGATTTGCCGATACCAATTTCGTCTTCGGCGCAAATCATGCCGAATGATTCAACACCACGAATCTTAGATTTTTTGATTTGGAATTCTTGGTCGCCATCGTAAAGAATGGTACCTACGGTAGCAACAACTACAGTTTGACCGGCAGCAACATTGGGTGCGCCACACACAATTTGTGTAGGTTCGCCATTGCCAAGGTCAACAGTTGTGATGTGAAGGTGGTCGCTATTAGGGTGTTCTTCGCAAGTGAGAACCTTGCCAATAACAATGCCACGTAGCCCTCCACGAATTGATTCAACTTCTTCAATACCACCAGTTTCGAGGCCGATGGAAGTGAGTGCTGCTCCAAGTTCCTCGGGGGTGAGGTTGAAGTCGGCGTATTCTTTGAGCCAGTTATATGATATATTCATGATTGTAATTTGTAATAATTACGCAAATTTACAAAGAATTTCTGAGTTATCGGCTAATAATCAGTAATAAAAACACCAAAAGCATCTACCTTTGTGAGATAGATGCTTTGAGGTAGCCCATAGGAGAATCGAACTCCTCTTTCAAGAATGAAAATCTTGCGTCCTAACCGATAGACGAATGGGCCAACAAATATCAGGCTGCTATATTAAGCAGAGATTTTGCTGATGTGGTGAGCGAGTTTGCTCTTGAGGTTAGCAGCTTTGTTTTTAGAGATAGTCTTTTTAGAAGCAAGACGATCGAGCATAGCGCTAACTTTAATGTAAGCTTCTTGAGCTTCAGCGAGGTTGGTCATAGCACGAAGGCGACGAACGGCGTTACGAGCAGTTTTAGCATAGTAACGATTGCGAGCGTTACGAACCTTAGTTTGACGAATTCTCTTTTCAGATGATTTATGATTTGCCATTATAAATAAATCTTAAAATCTTTAGTTATTGTTTGTTAATTGTAGCCCATAGGAGAATCGAACTCCTCTTTCAAGAATGAAAATCTTGCGTCCTAACCGATAGACGAATGGGCCATAGGGGTTACCCAAAATTGCGAGTGCAAAGTTATGTACAATTTTTTATATGTGCAAATATTTTCAAGAAAAAGGATGATTTTTGTGCGTTTTTTTATGTTTTCAAAGTGATATGGGGTGAATGTGCTCTGTTTTTTGTAACTTTAAGGTGTAAAATGGAGTTATATGTATCAACCACTGCACTGTATTGCTCTTCGCACGATAAAGTATAATGATAAGCACTCGATATTGAGTGTTTACTCGCTCGAACTTGGGCGGTTGGCTTTTCTTGTGCCTGCTGGAAATGGTCGTGAGGCCAATCGTCGTAGGGCACTACTTATGCCGTTGAGCATATTTGAATGTGTGGCTAATATCAAACCTAATACCGAGCTCCACACCATGCGCGATGTGAAGGTTACGATGCCTTTGCATGGCATTCATGCTCACCCTTTGAAGGGTGCTGTAGCATTGTTTATTGCCGATTTGCTCAATAGCGTATTGCGTGAAAGTCAACGCGATGATGCCACATTTGCATTTCTCAATGATGCAATTCTTCGATTTGATGCTTTATCAGAGGGTATCGCCAATTTTCATCTGTGCTTTCTCTATCGATTGGGTAGATTTATAGGAATCGAACCCGATATATCGACCTACCGTGAGGGTTGTGTATTTGATATGCAAGATGGATGTTTTAGAACGACTCCTCCGTTGCATAAAAAGTTTTTGAATGCCGATGATGCAAGAGTAGTGGCGTTATTGTCGCGCATCACATTTGATAATATGCGATTCTATAAGTTTAACCGCAATCAACGCAACGACCTACTTGATAAAATTCTCGAATATTATACGATTCATTATAGTTCCCTCTCGCAATTGCAATCGCTCGATGTGTTGCGGTGTTTATTCGTATAGATACTTAATCTTCCACTTCGCAGCCTTGAAAACGGAAGTCTTTCTCAGCTTTTTCGCGAGGGAAGCAATAGTAGGTGAGTTCGGCTTCGGAACACACACGACCTTTTACCGATAGTGTGACATCAATAATTGCAAGCATTCTTTTTTGTTCGCGTAGGCGTGCGCGAGCCTCAACTGTTACATCATCACCAGTGGGGATAGGACGACGATAGCGAATGTTGAAGTTGGAGGTTACAGCCGATGTTTGTAGTTTACGAGCAATTACCCACGCACCCACTTCGTCCATTACTGTTGCCTGAATACCTCCGTGAAGTGTTTTTAACCACCCTTGAAAGTTGTCGTTGGGATTCCAAAATGACACGATGTCGTCGCCGTCTTCCCAAAATTCCATTTTAAGACCACAAGGATTGTGTGGAGCACATCCAAAGCAGTTATATCCTTCATCAACAAGGCTGAGCCAGGGGTTAATAAGTTTTTTCATATAATTGTTTTTGTAGTTGAACGATTGATTGATTTAAGATGGGGTGAATCCACGAGGGGTTGAGGTGTGCCATGGGGGTGAGCACAAAGTCGCGCAGATGCATTCGAGGGTGTGGAAGTTGTAGTTGAGGTGTGTCAATAACAATGTCATCAATGGCAATGAGGTCAATGTCGATCATACGGTCAACATAGTTGCCATTTTCATCTCGATGTGACGCGGCGCAAATGCTTTTCTCAATTTTGAGCAATTCTTGAAGTAACTCCAATGGTTTGAGGTGAGATTCAATTGCGATTCCGAGATTGAGAAATGAGTGAGGCGAATCAAATCCCCAGGGCTCTGATTCGATAAATGGAGCGCGAGTTGCGACCGATTGGCATAATAATTCAATATGGGCAACCGCTTGCTCAATGAGAGCTGTGCGGTTACCCATATTAGAACCTATATTTATGTAGGCTATTGACATTAGCCCTAAATATTACAATGTGCGAGACACTTCAACTTCTTCAAATCCTTCGATGATGTCGCCCTCTTTGATGTCGTTGTATCCGGCGATGTTGAGACCACAATCATAACCGAAAGAAACTTCTTTCACGTCATCTTTGAAGCGTTTGAGTGAGCCAAGATCGCCAGTGTAGATTACGATGCCATCGCGAATGAGGCGCACTTTGCAAGCGCGTTTGATTTTACCTTCACGCACCATACATCCGGCAATAGTACCCACTTTTGAAATCTTGTAGGTTTGAAGAACTTCGGCTGTACCTGTGATTTCCTCTTTGATTTCAGGAGCAAGCATACCAGCCATTGCATCTTTAACCTCTTCGAGCGCTTTATAGATGACTGAGTAGAGACGAATTTCAACACCATCATGCTCTGCTGCACGACGCGCAGCTGCTGAAGGACGCACTTGGAAACCGATGATGATAGCATCAGAAGCAGCTGCAAGTACAACGTCGCTTTCAGAGATAGCACCCACAGCTTTGTGGATAACGTTTACTTGGATTTCTTCGGTTGAGAGTTTGAGAAGTGAGTCAGACAATGCTTCGATTGAACCATCTACGTCACCCTTAACGATGATGTTAAGTTCGTGGAAGTTGCCAAGAGCACGACGACGAGCAATTTCTTCAAGTGTAAGAGTCTTAGCAGTACGGTCGCGTTGTTCGCGTTGCAATTGTTCACGTTTTGTTGCGATTTCGCGAGCTTCTTGGTCTGAATCCATAATGTTGAATGTGTCACCTGCTGTAGGCGCACCATTAAGGCCGAGAATCAATGCTGGAGTTGCAGGACCTGCCTCGGTGATGCGTTGATTACGCTCATTGAACATCGCTTTAACTTTACCATAGTGAGTTCCAGCGAGGATAGTGTCGCCAACTTTGAGTGTACCATTTTGAACGAGTACAGTTGCTACATAACCACGACCTTTGTCGAGAGAAGATTCAATGATTGAACCTACTGCTTTGCGATTAGGGTTGGCTTTGAGCTCGAGCATTTCGGCTTCAAGGAGCACTTTTTCCATCAATTCATCTACGCCGATACCTTTTTTAGCAGAGATGTCTTGAGATTGATATTTACCACCCCAATCTTCAACAAGGTAGTTCATCGCAGCGAGAGCTTCCTTGATTTTGTCGGGGTTGGCTGTTGGTTTATCGATTTTGTTGATAGCAAACACGATGGGTACACCTGCTGCTGAAGCGTGGTTGATAGCTTCTACAGTTTGAGGCATGACACTATCATCGGCTGCAACGATAATGATACACAAGTCGGTGATTTTAGCACCACGAGCACGCATTGCAGTAAATGCTTCGTGACCAGGGGTGTCAAGGAATGTGATGCGTCGGCCATCGGCAAGTTTTACGTTGTAAGCACCAATGTGTTGTGTGATACCACCTGCTTCACCAGCGATTACGTTTGCGCTACGAATGTAGTCGAGCAACGATGTTTTACCGTGGTCAACGTGTCCCATTACAGTTACTACTGGTGGACGAGTTGTCAAGTCTTCTTCGCGGTCCTCCTCTTGTACGATAGCTTCAGATACTTCAGCAGAAACATATTCTGTTTCATACCCAAATTCTTCAGCCACGATGTTGATTGTTTCAGCGTCGAGACGTTGGTTAATTGAAACCATAACACCGAGGTTCATACATGTACCGATTACATTGTTGATAGGTACATTCATCATCACTGCCAAGTCGTTGGCGGTAACAAACTCGGTGAGTTTAAGAATCTTGCTCTCAGCTTGTGCTAATTCGGCAGCTTCGCGTTCGCGTGAAGCAATTGCTTCGCGTTTTTCTTTACGCCATTTAGCACCTTTCTTTTGACCTTTGTCTTTGCTTGTGAGGCGAGCAAGAGTTTCTTTAATTTGTTTTTGAACATCGTCGTCATTCACTTCGGTGTGAATAGGACGTTTGTTTTTATCTTTTCCTGGCTTTTCGCGGCGAGCGTGTTCGTTTTTGTTGCCACCGTGGTTATTGTTGTTGCCAACTTGTTGGCCAGCTTTTTCGATGTCGATTTTTTCTTTTACAACAATGCGTTTGCGTTTTTTGCGATCTCCGTTTTGCGCATTAGCATTATTTTGTTGAGCAGTATTATCTTTAGCGAGACGTTCTTTGCGTTTTTCCTCTTTAGTTTTCTTTTTGGGGCGAGTTTGTTGGTTGATAGCCGATAGGTCGATTTTACCCACCACGTTGATTGTAGGGGTATTAGTTGTGCGGCTCACTGAGAAGACTTCCTCCTCTTTCTTCTCCTGAGGTTGAGCTGGCGCTTCTTGAGGTTTTGCCTCTGGTTTAGCTTCGACAACTACTGGTTTAGCCTTTTCTACTTTCTCTGCTTTTGGTTGAGCAGGAGCTGGTTGCGCCTTCTCTTTTTTAGGTTGAGCAGCAGGTTTTTCTGCTACAACTTCTTTTTCAGGAGCTTTAGGTGCAGGCTTGCCAACATTGTTGATATCAATTTTGCCAATGATTTTGGGTTGAGCAGCGGGCTCAGCAGTCAAAGATATTTCTTTAACTTCTGGTTTTGCAACTTCTTTTTGAACAGGTTTGTTAGCCTCTTTTTGGCGTTCAAGAGGAGCTTGTTCGGGTTTGTTTTTAATATTATCGTTAGGGAACGCTTTGATGAGAATATCTACTACATCGTCTTCAACGCGAGTGTTGGGGTTGTCGTCGATGTTGATATTCTTTTTACGCAAGAACTCAATCACTGTGGGGAGTGCCACATTGAGGTCTTTTGCTATTTTACTAATTTTCGTTTTCGCCATATATTATAAAGATGTTACTGCTTAATTATGATTTTAGAGGAGAGTTATTGAGTGCTGATATTTGAGATGATTAGTCTTCAAATTCGGCATTGAGGATTTGAAGGATTTCGTCAACGGTATCCTCTTCGAGGTCGGCTTTGTCAATAAGATCTTGACGAGGAGTGTTGATTACTGCTTTAGCTGTGATGCAACCGATGTTTTTGAGTGCATCGATAATCCAGCTATCAATTTCATCGCTGAAGTCATCGAGATAGATGTCCTCTTCGTTTTCATAGATACCTTCGCGATATACATCGATTTCGTAGCCTGTAATCATTGACGCGAGCTTGATGTTAAGACCACCTTTACCAATTGCTAATGAAATTTCGTCGGGGTGAAGGAATACTTCAGCCTTTTTAGTTTCTTGGTTAAGGCGCATTTGAGGCACGCGAGAGAGGTTGAGTGCACGACCAATCAAGATTTCTGGATTAGAAGAGTAGTTGATTACGTCGATGTTTTCGTTGCGAAGTTCGCGCACGATACCATGAATGCGTGAACCTTTAACCCCTACACAAGCACCTACTGCGTCGATACGGTCATCGTAACTTTCAACAGCGATTTTAGCACGTTCTCCTGGGATACGAGCTACGGCGCGAATGTTGATAAGACCGTCGTGAATTTCGGGAACTTCGAGTTCAAACAAACGACGAAGGAATTGTTCGTTTGTGCGTGAAACAGTGATTTTAGGGTTGTTGTTTTTGTTATCTACATTTGCAACAACAGCTCTTACTGTTTCGCCTTTGCGGAAGAAGTCGCCATTGATAGTTTCTGACTTTGGAAGCAAGAGTTCGTTCTTGTCGTCGTCGAGAAGAAGAATTTCGTGTCTCCAAGTTTGATATACTTCACCCGATACGAGGTCGCCTTCAAGTTCTTTGAATTTAGCATAAATAGCTTCTTTTTGAAGGTCAAGAATTTTTGATTGAAGAGTTTGACGCAAGTTGAGGATTGCACGACGACCAAAATCGGCAAATACGATTTCTTTAGTGAAATCTTCTCCTACCTCAGCATCAGGGTCTCCGTTAGAATGAGCATCGTCGAGGCTGATTTGAGTGTGTGGATTCTCAACTTCGCCATTAGGTACGATTGTTAAGTTTTGGAGAATTTGAACGTCGCCATTGTCGGCATTAAGAATTATGTCGAGTTTCACATCGGTGGTACCGAGCATTTTTGTGAGCACGCTACGGAATGAATCTTCCAACACGCTTACCATTGTTGCTTTGTCGATGTGTTTGTTGTTTTTAAACTCCGCAAATTGCTCTACCATACTTGGAGTTACCTCTTTTTTTGCCATTTTTTTAGGGGTATTTTATTTGAAGTTAATTAAATATTTTACTGATTTAGTGTTGCTCATTTCAATTGTTGTAGGCTCCATAACGAGTGTTGGGCGTTTGGCTCCTGGTTCTTTTACTTTCTTTGCTACCTCGATAGTAAAATCGTTGTCGCCAACTGCGGTGAGCACTCCTTGAAGTTTGCGACCATCGCTTGTGAGCACCTCTACTTCGTTGCCGATGTTTTTGAGGTATTGCCCTTTTACTTTGAATGGGGCTGTAAGCCCTGCTGAACCCACTTCAAGTTCGTAGTCTTCAACATCGCGGTCGAATGTAGCTTCGATTTGGCGAGTTATCTTGGCGCAAGTGTCAATGTCAATGCTTTCAGGACTGTCAATTTCAACTACGATGGCATTGCCTGGGTTGATTTTGATGTCAACAATGAAGATTGAAGTGCCTTCAATCGCTTGCTCTACTGTCTGTGTGAGTTGCTGTTTGTCAATCATTTTTTTGATAGATTTAATAAAAAGGAGGAAGCATTTGCCTCCTCCGTGACTATTTCAACTGCAAAATTACAATAATTTTCAGCGGTTTGCAACCTCGAGATTGTCGTTTCGCAGTGTTGTGTTGTGCTTATAACTTAAATTAACTTTAATGGAATAGAATTAATATTTTTTAACTCTACTTTTCTATTAAAGCTACTGCAAATGCTGCTATACCTTCGCCACGACCTGTAAAGCCAAGGTGCTCGGTAGTAGTGGCTTTAACTGATACACAATCACAGTCAATCATTAAATCATCGGCGATATTTTGTATCATTTGAGGGATATGAGGTAGCATTTTAGGGGCTTGCGCAGCGATTGTTACATCAACGTTACCTATCGAATACCCTTTTTCAGCAAGAAGTTCGCGCACACGACGCAACAATACTCGAGAATCGGCTCCTTTATAAGTGGGATCGGTGTCGGGGAAATGGTACCCGATGTCGCGCATAGATGCTGCTCCTAATAAAGCATCGCTAAGGGCGTGGAGTGCCACATCGGCATCGCTGTGTCCGAGCAAGCCTAAATGGTAAGGGATTTTAACCCCTGCAATCCACAAGTCGCGACCTTCTACGAGTTTGTGTACATCTATTCCTTGTCCTACTCTAATCATAATCTTAGCGAACGAGTTCTTTGAGTCCGTCCATGTCAAATGAAAGGGTGAAACGGAGAGTTTGGTCGAGTGGTGAAGTTTGAGCTGTAGCAATCATATATGATGCGTCGAGGCGAATCACGTTGAGAGCAAAACCTGCACCCATACCGAAGTATTGGCGATTGCCCTTAAATTCGTTTTCGTAGAAGTAACCAGCGCGAATGAAGAATTGTTGGTTGTAGTTGTATTCAGCACCCACCGAGTAGGTAATTTCGCGAAGTTCCTCTTTGAAGCCACCAGGAGCATCAGTAAATGAGTTGAAGATACCCGATATTGATGACATATTTTCCCAATCTTCAAGTTTGTCGTTATATGCTTGTTGACCTTCGGGAGTGTCCATATCAAAGTCGCTTTGGCGAGGTTTGGCAGGAACCAAAAGTTTATTCAAGTCGAGTGAAAGAGCAAGGGTGTGATAGTCGGCAAGAGGGAATGCGAATGTTGTGCCAAGACGCAAGTTGGTGGGAAGGAATGCTGGATCCTCGCCATTGTTGTAAGATACCTTTGAACCGATGTTAGAGATGTTCCAACCCCATGACCATTGACACTCGTTGCGTCCGATGATAGGGTAGCAGTTGTAGAACCCTGAGATGTCGGCAGCAAAAGCTGATGCACCCGATGTTTGGTCGCCAGCATAAGAGTTTGAGAAACCGAGATCGGAGTAGATATAACGGAAAGCAACACCCATAGAGAATTTCTCAGAGAGTTTGCGTGAATAACCGAGGTCGAAAGCCATTTCATAAGGGTTGAGGCTTTGAGTTGTAACCCCCGAAGCATCAGAGGTGTTTACCTCTCCAAGAGAGAAATAGCGTAATGAGGCACTGAGGGCTTGATTGTCATTGTAGCCCACTTTCCAATAACCAGCGAGATTGGCAAGGAAGATGTCGTTGACGAGTTTTCTCAACCATGGTGTATAACTTAAACCCACAGCACCTTTGCTATAAGCGAAAGCATATTTTGATGGGTTCCAATATTGAGAGTTAACGTCGGGGTCGGTAGCAACACCGAGGTCACCCATTGATGCCGCACGAGCATCGGGGGCAATGTTTAGTGATGTAACACCTGTTTGAATAGGGTTGAACTCATTTTTTACATCTTGAGCAAATGCTGAGGATGAGCATATTACGATGCTGATGAGCGCTATAACTATAGTATTTAATGTCTTATTCATATCATTTTTTGAAATGTAATCACATATATAAACTAAAAAAAGTGTGTTTTATTGCTTAAAGAGTGTTGTTTATGAATTTTTAGGATATAAAAGGGGTGAGCCAAGTGACTCACCCCAAGGGATATTTATTATTATGATTGTTTTATTTGATTACAATGACATCGATTTTTTGTGTTGAGCCATATTGTTTATCGCCGTTGAGGATTGCTGATGCTTTGTAGTTGCCATCGGCTACCTTATTGCCGTTGTTATCGGTTAAGTTCCATGTATAAGGGAATGAGCAGCCAGCTTTAGAGAATATTGCGTTACCTTCAGCATCTTCAATGACGAGGCGTCCTGATGGTTCTGAGAGGAAGTTGTGGTTGATGTCGAATGTTGCTTCAGTGCGAGCAGGTGTGTTATCGACAGTGAGAGTTGCTTGAGCCGAGCGGTTGATGACAACAAAGTTGATGTCGCGCGAAATGCGATTGCCTGAGTTATCGCTTACGCTGAGGGTCAAAGTGTGTTTACCATCTTCCACCTGTGTAACGGCAAATGCAATAGACGATGAACCATCGGCATGTGATTCGATAGCTGAACTTATACGAGGATATGTCTTGACGTTATCAAGAACGAGTGTGGCGTTGCTACCAAATGAATTGCCCGATACGTTAATGCCTGTTTCGTCGGCACCAATCACTGCGTATAAAACGAAATCGCTGTCAACGACATCTCCATCGGTAAATGATGGCTCGTTGATGTAGCATTGTTCTATAACAGGAGCAGTAGTGTCATCAATAATAACATCTGCGTCATAGCTATTGACACGCAAATGATTGAATACCCCTATGGCACGCATTTTTTTGCTGTCATCGATAGCAAAATATGCAACACGGTTAATAGAGTTGGGCTTTGATGTTGTTGGGATAACAAATGATGCATTAAATTTACCATTTGTAACAGGAACTGTTACTTGAGTGAGGAGATTTTCATCAAGACACAACCACAAACTATCGTTGGCAACGTATTGAGTTGCAGGAGCTGTTAAGATTGTATCGTTATATTCAGTTGTAATTACTTTGTTTTTAGTGTAAATTGAATATGCCGATGGTGCGTCAAAAATCTCTAAAGTTACTTCTCCATTGAATGACTCAAGAGTATTTCCTTTGCTATCTGTGATTTCGCCCTTGATGCTGTTTTTAGCAAGAGGGGTGAGGAGGTGATAAGTTTCTCCGTCGGGAGTATTATCATTTACAGTAGTAGTTTTTACTCCCAAGGTGGGTTTGTATATAGGGAGTGCAGGGTCGCCAGCAAGGTTATAACACATTGTGTTGACACCGAGAGTGCGGTCCACGATTTCGGTTGCAGCAAAGTTGCGAGCGCGGAGATACACATCTCCAATCATGTCGTTACCATTAGCACTATATAATTCGCGAGTGAAAGCTCTATTGAGGTATTGGTTAAATTGCATATATACTGTGCGACTTGCAGCAACGATAGCAATAAATCCACCATCTTCTTTGTAGAGACCTTGTTCGGCCATACCAGCATCACCACGGTCGAAAGAGAATGCATCGCAAGTAGCAAACATTGCGATAGGTGGATTTTGATATGAAGTTTCTTTAATAGCGCTAATGCTCCACAATTTTTTGCCAGTGAAAGATGTAGCACCACCATGCCCAGCAAACGAGAAGAATCCTTGACCCTTACAAAGGGCTTGTTTGATACAGTCGCGAGCTTCGGCAGCGTCAGCGTTATTGGCTGGATATAGTGAGTTATATGCGCGAGTACAAGTTACCTCGGGTGCAGCCGAGAGTAGCACTCCAATATTCTCTTCTTGTTGCGAAACGTGCCCATGGCTGTCCCCCTCGTCGGCAAGAATAATAGCGTGATTGAAAAGCGCTTGAGTTGGGGGATTTTGTAGATAGTTAATAATTTTATTTGTGATGGCTTGTGCATCAATAGCATTTTGAGCAGGAATGCGCCCCACTGCTATTTGAGCAGGTGTGCTATAGAATAATTCGGGGTCATAATCGTCGTTGAGCATGCCAAAATAAGAGTCGCCGCAGAATGCTTTTGCTGCGCTACGAGCATCTTCAACCGCTTCGGCTTGATAAGTGAGCAAGCGGTCCTCTTTTGGATAGATTGCGCCACGATTGTCCCATGAACCTTCGCCAAAGAGTAGAAGATATTTGAATCGGTCCTTGTTTCGGTCGTAGAACATTTTTAAGAATCGACGATATCCCATTGCAGTGGGTGTGCCCGATGAAAATTCATTGAAAATCTCCTCTTGGTCAACAACGATTACGTCAAGGTTTTGGTAGTCGCGGTGTGCTTGCGCTACCTTCTCAGCATAAGGACGACTAAATTTATTGGTGATGATAACCATTTCAGGTGTTTCAAGACCATGTAGATTTTGGTTGTTGATGTTGCCCACTACCTCTACTTGATGCATCTTTTGAGTGGGGTCAAATGCTATAAGACAAGCATTGCCCATTGAAGAGTACTCGTATGACTTGTCGAATGTGCCAATTGCATTTTTGCTACTATCGCTATACTTCAATGCGTGAGAGAAGATGTTTGTTGGGGTTGAAACATTCCACACTTTTACATTGGCATTGGCATTTGAAATAATGAAGTTATAATTAGCATTTACACCATTTGTAAATGTCATCATCATTTGTGATTCCCCATTGAAGTCGTTTTTGCGAAGATAGTTGACATATATATTGTCAATCGCTGCATAAGTAGCATTGGTTGTGGGGAGAGTGAATGTTACAGTGTAAGTAGTGTCGGCAGCATTAATTGGATAGAAATTGATTTCACCCGAGCTAGTGTAGTAGTATTGTGACGACAAACTGCTTGGAATTACTGAGTTGTGATTTTCTTCGCTAATCAACGACTCAGGTATGTCTAAATGAACATCTAATGATACGTATGATGGCACTTTTGCTGCATAGTTATATCGTAGATACGCTAATTGAGTGTTTCCGTTTGATGTGTAAGGTTTAGGAAGCTTAAAAGAATAGGTTGTAGGCTCTATAAGCAAACTCTTATCAAAGAAAAATGTACCACCTTTACCAGGATTTTCGTATTCGTTTTCAATATAGGCTGTTGAAGTGTGGTATTCTCTTGATAAAATATTGCTTAGGTCGTATTTCTTTTCGTTATATTGCTTGCTTGCGTTAGGATCGCAATCGCTCAAAAAATAATATCCAGTCAATGAATACATATTACGCAATATGCTTATGTTTTCATCTTTTTTGCCGATGTTAACTCTTAAATCAGGTTCGCCGTAAAATACGATTTTATCATCGCCGTAATACACTGGTTGTGCAATGAGGTCATCGGGGAGGTTAGAACTAAAAGTATTTTTAGTGAGCAATGCACCTCCATATCCGTATACACACACTTTAGATGGATCGGAGAATCCCAATTGGCGCAACTGTTCATGTGAAATTTCTTGCATACCAATTTCTGATACTCTCACTTTTGCCCAATGGCCTGTGCTGAGTTTTGAATTAGTAGTATAGTAACTTGATGAGTATGCGTTAGCAACTCCACAACCAATAATGATGGCAGATAGTGAAAAGATTGCTTTGAATATGTTACGTAACATCATAGTGTTGTATATTATTTAAATTTTAGTTTCAAATTATTGGAGCCGTTGAGCGAGCCTTCGACAATTGTATTTATAGATATTTCGTTGCAAATTGGGAGCACTGCTGGGCAGATGATATCCCCAATTTTGAGTGTGAAATATTGACTTAATTGAGCAACAGTCTCTTCAATAGCGAGTTGAGAAAGATCAACAGAGATGCTCTCGTCGCCAATTTTTACTGATAGAGATGCCTCATTAAAGTTTTCGGTTTCAATCCAATCGCCAATGATGAATGCGCCGTCAAATGCTGTTGTAGTTGCCGATGGCGCAATAGAATTGATGAGGTCGAGTGGGAGAGTATTGACTGCTAATGCGATTGCATCGATATATCGATGAGCAAATCGTGTTGCAATGTTTTTGCCTAAGCGTTTCACGCGAAAGGCTATCGTTGCTTGATATTTCCATTGAGATGAGAACCCTGGCACAAAGAAAGGTTTCCCGTCGCGAATTATAGCCGAGTCGGGGATTATTGTAACATGGTTTACTGCCGTAGTTACAGGTTGGTCGAGTTCTCTATTTATTGAAATAATTTTCATTTTGATTGCTGCTTTTGAATGTCAAGACGATTGTACATCACTGCAAGGTGAGAGTATATTGAGGTGTTTTGCACCACAATATTGTCTGACAATTTTATGCGCGATGGGGTGAAATTCCACAAAGCTTTAATGCCGTTGGCAACAGTGAGGTCGGCCACGCTTTGTGCTTGGTCAACGGGGACAGCAATAATGGCAATTTCAGCCTTGAGGGCTTTGCGCTTATACTCAAGGTCGGCAATGTTGTAAATGGGTATCCCGCATATTTTAGTGCCAATAATAGTAGGATTAACATCAAATCCAGCAACAATATTAAGGCCATAACGTGAAAGCCCTGAGTCTTGAATTAATGCTCCACCAAGACTACCAACGCCTATCAAAATAGCGTTGTGCACCTCCTTAAATCCAAGAAAATCTTGAAGCACCTGCTCAAGCATCTTCACCTCATATCCAATACGAGTTTTCCCCTTGATATTGAGGCAAGAGAGGTCTTTAGCAATTTGCGATGCATCTACGTTGAGGTCTTTGGCAATTTGGGTTGAGGATACAAACTCTACATTGCGAGCATTCAACATGTTGACGTATGCTAAATACCAAGGCAACCTCCTAAGTGTGGGCTCAGGAAGCATTTCTCGTGTATGATTGCGAATATCTGCCATGGAATGAATGCTGTTTTGTGGCAAAATTACTAATAATTATGGTTTTACACAAATACGAGTGTAAAAATCGCAATGTTACAAGATAAAAGATGGTGTGATAACCAATTACTGAGCACCAACAGCAATTTTTCGTGCAGCCGAACTAAATTGAATTCCGTCGGTTGACATTGATGCGCGATATACATAAATGCCACGATTTACACGACGGCCTGCGTTGTCGCACAAGTTCCAGTTGATAGGTGATGACACAAACATGTCGCTTCGCGCTGTTTTTGTGCTACTCCACACAAGTGAGCCCATAAGGTTATATACTTCAATTGTAACTGTTGCCATTGCATCGGGACGGTCGTGCTTGATAAAGAAATTGGCTTCGGTGTATGCTGGGTTAGCATCGGTGTAAACATCAAAAAGGTTGGGCACTGCTCCATTTTTCACTTCGAGAGTAAGTGTTTTTGCAGCAGAGTTGCCCGATGTATCCCACACTTTTAGACGTATTTCGTGTTTGCCGTCGGGTAGGTTTTCAATAGGGTAGTTGATGACTCCCGAAGGGATTTCGCTCACAGTAGGAGTGTAGTAGAGTGATACATCATTATATGATTTTTCTCCATCAAGACGCAATGTCATTTGATGTCCCACGCCAGCTGTTGATAGGTTGATGCCCACGTTATCAGAGATTTGAGCGATAATCATAGGTGATTCATTGACTACGTCTCCGTCGTCAAATCCATCGTGGTTGATGTAGAAATATTCAATTTGTGGAGCAATGGTGTCAACTTCGGCACCTGCATCAAATCCATAAACATAGAACGAGTGGTTGCAGCCTATTGCTTCCATCCCGTTATCGGCTTGAGCATATAGGTTGAGGGTTGCAGGGCGATAGTTGTTTGTAATTTCGGTAGGCATTGAGATATTGATTGTAAATTCGCCGTTGATAACCGAGTCGCGACCAGCAAATAATTTTTCACCATGTTCTTCAAATGCAACCTCTTTCCCATCATCGTCATCGGAATATCCGTGAGATACGGTGCTCTTTTCCGCGTCGTAGAGGGTAGAGTGTATAACGCCATTAAAGTCGGTAATAGGTTTGCCGTTGAAGTCGGTAATATAGCCTTTTACAACCGAGTTTTGGCGAGCTTGCATCACGGCTTCCTCTCCTTGTTCGACAAGTGCGCCATTGATTGAGCTCACTGTAATGGTTGACGCTGGCACTGCAAGACGTAAAGCGGGGTCGCCCATAAGCGCATAGCGGAGTTTATTGCGGTCAGATACTATCGATCCTTTATAATCGCGCAAGTTGTTTTTAGCATTACGTACGATGTCGCCTAAAGGTAAAGCTTTGCCATTATTGTCGCGAGCAAGTATATATGGTGCCAATGCATTAGAGAGCAATCCATTGTTGGCGATATATACTGGACGTGTTGCGCTGAAAGTGCCTATTGTGCCACCATCGGTGAGGTTATTCATTACTTCTGCGCCACTTGTAGCGTTAGCATCCCAGCGCATGTAGTCGCAAGTTGCTGCATATAAGAATGGGTAGTTTTTGAGGTAGAGCGAACTCATTTCGGTGTAAGAGAATAACCCATCGTGAGTCCATGATGTAGTATTAGCATGGCCAATATATGTCCACCACACTACACCCTCGTTGAGGAGTCGAAACATTTGAGCCTTAGCTTGAGGATATGTAATACCCTCGCGAGTAAATGCATCAATGTATATTTTATTGACGAGGAAATCGCCATTTTCTTTTTTATTATCCCAAATGTTAATCATCTCTTCGGCTTGCTCCATGTGAACGCCATTGTCCATGTCGTCGGCCACAACAAGCATTTGGTTCTTCCATTCGCTTTTGGTCGAATTGTTGATGTAGGTGGCAATTTTGTCAACGGCATTTTTGGCCTCGTTGGCTGTGCGAGCAGGGATGCGTCCTACTCCTATGCAATAATGGTCGGTTCCCATATTGGAGCCTGAATTATCTTTAAGAAATGCAAGGATATCATCGCTACAGAAACTTTCGTTGTCATCAAGACCTTTGTCGGTTTCCCATAATGGGAGAGTAACATAGTTTGATGACTTCATCTCATTTGTGAGATGTTGATTGTCAAACGAACCTCTACCAAACATTAAGGCATATTTCAACGGAGTTCCCTCGCTTTCGCCCCTGTCCCAAAACATCTTTAGGAGTTTACGATAGGCGTTGATATCGGGTGTACCTGATGAAAATTCATTATACACGGCCTCATCTGAGAATACTTCTACTTTTAGCGAATCGGGGGAGTTGCGATGAATATCGGCAAGTCGATTGGCTTGATCAATCCATTCGTTAGGTGCAAAAATCACCATTTCGGGAGTAGGGAGGGCATGAATGTTTTGATTTGCAATAGTCCCTACATAAGAGGGTGAAGGGAGAGTGGCATTTTCACTCCAAGCAACGTAGTTGCGTAAACCTGTGTAATCGTTTCGGAATAAAACGGAATTGCCACTTCGGGTAGTGTTGAGTGAGTATATCTTTTGGGGATTTGTAATGTCCCATACTTGTGTCGTTGAATTGTTGTCGCATTCAAGCGCCATCAAAGTATTGAGAGAGCGGAACTTCAAAGAACCATTAGCTAATTTGAGTTTGCGTGTATAGTTGATTACGATATGGTCAAGATTGGCCATTTGTATTGTGGCTTGTGAAGAAATCTTTATCCCCAACGACAACTGGTTGCTTGATATATCAAAGATGTGTTGTGTAGTGGTGAGTTTGCCATGCACATAAGCGCTCACAGAGGTGCTTGGCACGTTGTCCTCTTTTACTGCAGGGAGAATAAGTCCATTAGCAGTGAATGTAAGTAAAGATGATGTATTGTAGGTTTTTGCTGCAAATTGACATTGCATCCATGCTTTTTCGCCAGGGACGATGTCGGTGAGGTCAAATTTGAATGTTTGTGAAGGGGTGTATTTGAAGTCTTCTCCTAAAAGGAGGTGGCCAGTTTCACCATGGTTCACGAGGTTGGTTTCGTGATAAAGACTTTCGGTAAAACTTGTTGTGGCATTAGCCATGTCTGATTCGCCGACATTGCTGCCGATAGCTTCAATGGTTGGATCCTCTGCTACTTCACGATCGCTAATAAGGTAATAGCCTACCGATGAAAATGGGTTTAGAATGTGAGTGTATCGGTTGCTTGAATTTCGCTCCCATGATTCAGCCCCTTGAGCATAGAATACGATGCCACGAGAGGTTGTTTTAGATTGCACAATAGGGAGGTCGTCAATATATGAATTAGCGGTGAGGTTGTCAGACATACGTTTACCGCCATACCCGTAGATATGCACTTTTGAAGGATTGCTAAATCCCCATTTTTGCAAATCTTCGTTTGTAATCATATATACCCCAGAGTTTGGTACACTTATTTTTACCCAACGGCCTTCATTTAACACAGAATTTTCGCTATATTTCGATAGTGAGAAGGCTTGAGTTGCGATTGGCGAAATTGTGATGATTACGCCAATGAGAAAATATATTATTCGAGTAGATATATTGTTGTTCATGATTAATCTAAAATACCTCAAAGATATAAACGCATTATAGTGTGTTTTTATTGTGTAATAGTCAAATTGATAGGGTAAATCAAATTAACCTGAAATAGTGTTGTGTAAAAAAAAGAACAAGGACAGTGCCAATTGACACTGTCCTTGCTTATAGGGAGTTTATTTCAAATTACTTAACGTAAACTTTTGAAACTTTTTTGCCTTGGCGTTTGATGAAGATGCCGTTAGAAGGTTCAGCAACTTTCACACCTTGGAGGTTGTAGTATTCAACTGGAGCTTCTACATCTTCCATTTCTTCAACAACGATGTTTTCTACACCGTCAACTTCTCCACCTTGAGGTTCAACAGCGAAGCAGAGTTTTTCTGCTACTGTACCAGGAACGAAGTGGTAGATGTAAACTGAGTATTCGTTGTTAGGAACTACGATGAAGCTACCCATACAAGCACCAAGACCAGCTTTTTGACCTTCTGTCCAAACTGCTACTGCGTTACCTTCTTCGTCGAAGATTGCGAAGTTAGAACCACGAGTACCAGTTGTGCCGTCAGTAGTTACAGGCATGATGAAGTATGATTTGTCATAAAGTTTGAACCAATCGAAACCTTCAACTGATGCGTTAGCAGTAGTGCAAGAACCTGCAGTTGAGAACTTCCAAGCTGCTACCATTGCAGAGTTGTCATCATTCCAAGCATATACTGAACCTGGATAGCTACGTGAACGCATGATGAATGCATTTGACAAGTCGCCATTGTCGTCCATGAGAGCATCGATTTCAGCTACTGTATCGAATGCTGGTTGTGGACAGCAAGAAGTTGAAAGACCGATACCAGGAGCACCTGATACTTGAGTATATTCAGTATCAACAGCACCATTCTTAATCTTAAGAACGAGAACTGTAGTACCACCGTTAGGAACGATAAATGCATAACCACCTTCAGAAGAAAGCATGTTACCACGGATACGGCCTAATTGGTCAGTACGAGCAGGAGTATAACCTTCGATAGCGCTCAAGTCAATTTTGTAAGTTGATTTGAGGTCGGCAGAGATTACAGCGAAGTTTTTACCTGAAGCTACACCAGAGAAACCAGTTGAAACGAGGATGTTACCAGCGTCGTCACAACCGATAGCAGTTGAGATTGTTTGTCCGTAATATCCAGAAAGAACTGAAGATGGATCGTAGTGAGTAGCAGAACCAGAAGAAGTTACTTCGAGAATCTTATTGTTTGCTTTATCGTTAACGAGGAGTTTGCCGTTAGATACGCCAGCGAAACGGAGGTCACCACCTGCTGCAGTACCAGGAACACTTGAAGTGTTTTGCCATACTTTAGTAAGACCGATAGGCATAGCAGCTTCAGCAGTACCCTTCAATTGGATAGTCTTAGTAGTAGCACCATCAGCAGTCAATGTAATAGTTGCAGCGTGGCTACCAGCGCTAGCAGGTTTGTAAGTAACTTTGATGTCACCACCATCTTTACCGAGAGTAGTTTTGTCGATAGAGAATACACCTGCACCAGCGAGAGATACTTTGATGTCACCAGTGAGAAGTTGAGCACCTACAGAGATAGTTTGAGTAGCAGATTTACCTTCAACAGCTGTCAATGCAACTTCAGCAGGAGCTGTGATTTCAGGAACTTTTTCGTAAGTGTAAGTAGGAACTGTACCATTTTTGTAGTAAGCGATACCTTGGTTGTGAATCAATACCCACATTTCAACACCCTTGTCACCGTTTACGTTAACACAGATGCTTGAAGAAAGAGTAGTGTTACGAGTTTTAGAGCTCATACCAGCTGATGGATAGCTACCTGAGTTCTTAAGACCTTCAACAGCCCAACCTGCGCTACCATCGATAAGAACAGCGCGACCACCAAGAAGAGTAGTAGTTTTGATTTCGTCAGCAGTAGCAGTAGACCCAGCTTTAGTTACAGCTTGATAGTCAGTTGCAAATGCATATTTGTTACCTTTGAAAGTGAAAGGAACGAAGTCGTTACCACAACCATGGAATGCAGCTTCAATGTTGAATGCAGTCAATGGAAGAGAAGTAGTCAATTGACCATTGCCAGTGATTTGTGATGGCAAGTATTGTTGACCACATACCCAGAAGTTATTTCCTTCAGGAATAGCACGAGGAGACATACCGATGATGAAACC
>JAFOYQ010000066.1 GCA_017424575.1 Muribaculaceae bacterium | reverse complement strand
TCACATTTTGACAAAAAAGACTAAAAAGCAAAAAAGAAACCTCACACACTTCTCTACAGTAGCTAAAGTTGACGAGAGCAACGTAAAGGCATTACTTGCCCTCAAATAATTTAGGTTTCAAGTTTTAATTCGTGATTTTTTAATTTTTTTATTAACCGAGTGTTTAGCCTTAAAGAGCAAAAAGCCGCTAACATTCAAAAAATTCAAAGAAAATGCCAAGATCAGTAAACCACGTTGCCTCAAGAGCACGTAGAAAGAAAATCTTAAAACTAACAAGAGGTTATTACGGATGTCGTAAAAATGTTTGGACCGTAGCTAAGAATACTTGGGAAAAAGGTCTTACTTACGCTTACCGTGATCGTAAGAACAAAAAGCGCAACTTCCGCGCCCTCTGGATTCAACGCATCAATGCTGCTGCACGTCTCGAGGATCTTTCTTACTCTAAGTTGATGGGTCTTATCCACAAGTCAGGTATTGAAATCAACCGCAAGGTTCTAGCTGACTTAGCCCTCAACAATCCTGCAGCTTTCAAAGCTATTGTTGATAAGGTAAAAAACGCATAAGTTTTTAACTTAACAGCATAAACAATTATGAGCGAATTACTCAATTGGGTAGTTCGCTCATTTTTTTATAAAACTTTTGCGCTATATAAATAAGTTTTCAAATAATATTGATTAATTTTGTAGCCTAATAAATATGAATAATAATCAACGTTAAAAATAAACGTCATGACTGAAGTAGACAAAGTTGAAAACAACGAAAAGAAAGGTCTGAACTTTGTAGAACAAATAGTAGCCGATGACCTACAAGCTGGTAAGAATGGGGGACGATTAAATACTCGATTCCCACCAGAACCTAATGGTTATCTCCATATTGGTCACGCAAAAGCAATTTGCATGGACTTCGGAATCGCCGAAAAATTTGGCGGTACTTGCAACTTGCGTTTTGATGATACTAACCCAGTAAAAGAAGATGTAGAATATGTAGATTCTATTCGTGAAGATATTCACTGGTTAGGCTTTGATTGGGAAGATCGTGAATATTATGCTTCTGACTATTTCCCTCAATTATACGATTTAGCTATTCGCCTTATAAAAGAAGGTAAAGCGTATGTTGATGATCAAACATCCGAGGAAATCGCAGCACAAAAGGGAACACCTACAACTCCTGGTATTGAAAGCCCATATCGCAATCGTTCGGTTGAGGAAAACCTTGATTTATTTCAACGTATGAATGCTGGTGAATTTGAAGAAGGTGCTCGTGTGTTACGTGCTAAGATTGATATGACTTCTTCAAATATGCACTTCCGTGACCCAATTATGTATCGCATAATTCATCATCCACACCATCGCACTGGCACAACATGGAAAGTGTATCCAATGTATGACTTTGCTCATGGACAAAGTGATTATTTTGAAGGTGTTACACACTCAATTTGTACATTGGAATTTGTGCCTCACCGCCCATTGTATGAATATTATGTGAAAGAACTTGCTGATGAATCGTATTGTCCTCGACAAATTGAGTTCAATCGTTTGAATCTTACTTATACAGTGATGAGTAAACGCAAACTTTTGAGACTTGTTCAAGAAGGTCTTGTCGCTGGTTGGGATGACCCTCGTATGCCAACTATCTCGGGTATGCGTCGTAGAGGTTACACTCCTCAATCGATAAAGAACTTTATCTCAGCAATTGGTTATACTAAATATGAGGCATTGAATAGTATTTCGTTGCTTGAACACGCAGTGAGAGAAGACTTGAATAAAATTTCAACTCGTGCTATGGCTGTGATTGACCCTATTAAGGTTGTTATTACAAATTATCCTGAGGGTCAAACAGAAATGGTAGAGATGGAAAATAATCCAGAAGATCCAAATGGTGGTACTCACCAAATGCCATTCTGTCGCGAAATCTATATTGAACGTGAGGACTTTATGGAGAATCCTCCTAAAAAATTCTTCCGTTTAGCTCCTGAAGGGGAAGTTCGTCTTAAAGGTGCATATATCGTTAAGTGTACGGATGTGGTAAAAGATAGCGAAGGTAATATTGTTGAGATTCATTGTACATACGATCCTGACACTCGTAGTGGTTTGCCAGGTAGTGCTCGTAAGGTAAAAGGTACTCTACACTGGGTATCAGCGCAACATGCTATCGATGCAACAGTACGCCTATATGATCGTCTCTTCGAGGTGGAAAATACATCGGAAGATCCTGACCGTGATTTCAGAGAAATGCTTAATCCTAATTCGCTTAAAGTAGTTGAAGGTGTAAAAGTAGAACCATTTATTGCTGAATGTGCAACTAAAGGACACAAATTCCAATTCCAACGTATTGGTTACTTTACTCCTGACTATGATTCTACTCCTGAAAAATTAATCTTTAATCGCACAATTGCGTTGAAAGATAGTTGGGAAAAAGCTCAAAAGAAGTAAAATAAGGATTGATTCATAAAGAAAAACAGTGTTGCTATTCAGCAACACTGTTTTTTTATAGATAAGGATTATTAACTTTTTCTTGGCCTATTGTAGTTTCTGGCCCATGTCCAGGGTATACTATGGTATCGGGGTCTAAAGTTAGGAGTTTATCTTGAATTCCTTTTATTAATTGAGTGTGATTCCCTCCAGGTAAATCGCTACGACCAACACTAGAGAAGAATAAAACATCTCCAGAGATTATAAATCCCGACTTAGGTGCATACAATACTATGCTGCCTGGGGAGTGGCCTGGAACTTGTAAGATGTGTAAATCTTCACTACCGATTGAAATAATATCTCCATCTTTTAGATTTACCGCAATAGTTAAGTCTTCAACTGCAATCGGCAATCCAAACATATCTGCTTGGTCTTTAAGCCTGCCAGCAAGAAACTGATCATTCTCATTACATTTCAATTGAAGATTGTATTTTTGAATAATATAAGGAACTCCAAAAGAATGGTCAATGTGCATATGAGTATTGACTAAATGAGTAAGGGTTAGGTTGTTTGACTCAATAAAGTTGTCAATAATTTTACGCTCATTATCGTTTATCATGCCAGGGTCAATAATGATAGCCTCTTTACTTATATCATCCCATAAAATATAAGTATTAACTCCAAACATGTTAAAACTAAATCGACTGACTTTCATATGATTTAGAAATTACATTGGTACGTAAATAATTTTTTTAGTTTCAAAAAATGGTTCGTTGAAAAACTCTGTAATAGGGAAGTCTATTACAGGATAATTAACTGCAGCCATTTCGTCGTCAAGGACTCCACCTTTTAGACAAATAAGACCATTTTGATATTTATTTTTATTTTCTTTTGATATGTTTTTTCTAATAAGTGGTAATAATTCATCAAGTCGCATAACAGCTCTACTTACTACGAAATCATATTTTTTGCGACATTCTCCTATGTCTCCGTGTTGGAAAGTTACATTTTTCAATCCAATCTCCTCTGCAATTGACATAGCAACTTTAATTTTTTTGCCAATGCGGTCAATTAAATGGAATTGACAATTAGGAAACATTGTAGCCAAAGGAATTCCTGGGAATCCACCCCCAGTGCCCATGTCAAGGAATATAGTGCCATCAACGGGAGTGAAAAACTTAGCTATTGATAACGAATGTAAAATGTGGTTCATGTATAAGTTATCAATATCTTTGCGAGATATTACATTGATTTTTGCATTCCATTCAGGATACAATTTCCCCATTTTAGAAAATTGTTCAATCTGAGTAGGAGTAATCTCTGGGAAATATTTTAGGATTGAATTGTTCATATATCTAAAAATTAATCAGTTTTGCGCTTTTATTGTTGATTAAACTGGAAATATAGTCTGACTTTTCTACAATTAGCAAATTTATTTTCGTTTCAATATTGTAGTTTGGACAAAATATAGTTATTTTGCACTACAAAAATAATACATATATGCTGAATATCGGAAAATTTAATACGCTTAAAGTTGTAAAAATTGTTGATTTTGGAGTTTATCTTGATGGAGGGAATAATATAGAGATATTATTGCCATCAAGATACATAACAAATGTGCCTACAATTGGCGATGAAATAGATGTATTTGTATATGCCGACTCAGAAGATCGACTTATAGCAACAACAGAAACACCATATACTCAAGTAGGAAAATTTGCTTTTTTGGAAGTCGCTTCAGTAAATAAAGTAGGTGCGTTTATCAATTGGGGTTTGATGAAAGACTTACTTGTGCCTTATAACGAGCAGCGTTCACGTATGAAACAAGGTCGTCGTTATTTGGTATATACTTATTTAGATGATACTACAAAGCGAATTGTTGCATCTTCAAAATATGAAAAATTTCTTGGAAACACTATCCCAATGTATGAAAAAGGAGATAAGGTAAAATGCTTGGTCTGTGATGAAAATGAAATAGGGTATAAGTTAATCATTGATGATTTGCATAAAGGTATTATTTATAAAAATGAGATATTTCGTAATATAGAAATAGGTGATAGTTTTGACGGATATATCAAGCAGGTAAGAGACGATAATAAGATAGATGTAACAATAAATGATGTTGCGGTAAATCGTATTGATGCACTGGCTGAACGATTTTATCAATTTGTTAAAATCAATGGAGGCTCTACTATGTTGTGTGATAAATCAAGTCCCGAAGAGATAAAATCAATTTTGCAATGTAGTAAGAAAGACTTCAAAAAAGCGATTGGTGCGCTGTACAAATCTCATCGCATAAATATTGACGAGAATAAAATTACCATTGTTGTTGACAAATAGATATAAAAATGCAATTATTATTTGAATATGCGTTTTTTGTAGTGCTTAAAATGTGAATAATTCAAATATTTTTAGCAACTTTGTAAGTTGAATTAATTTACTAGAATTGCATGGAATTTACAGCTAATCAGATTGCGTTATTAGTTAATGGCACTGTCGTTGGCGATGGTAATGTGACAGTTAATACATTTGCTAAAATTGAGGAAGGACATCAAGGTGCTATTTCATTTTTGGCAAATCCAAAATATACTCACTTCCTTTACGAAACAAAATCATCTATCGTATTGGTAAAGAATGATTTTCAACCCGAAAAAGAGATTTCCACAACGCTCATTAAGGTTGAAGATCCTTATGCAACATTAGCAATGTTGCTTGATATGGTTTCAAAATTAATGAATCCACAACCTTCAGGTATTGAGCAACCAAGCTATCTGTCACCAACAGTAGAATTGCCCGAAGATGTATATATAGGCGCTTTTGCTTACGTTGGTCAAGGTGTTAAATTGGGCAAAGGTGTAAAGTTATACCCTCAAACGTATGTTGGCAATAATGTTAGCATAGGAGAGGGTACAATTATATATCCTGGTGCCAAAATTTACAATAATTGTCAAATAGGTAAGAATTGTATAATACATGCTGGTGTTGTAATAGGTGCTGATGGTTTTGGATTTGCTCCAACCGAAACTGGCTATAATAAAATACCTCAAATAGGAAACGTAATCATTGAAGATAATGTAGAAATCGGTGCCAATACAACAATTGACCGTGCTACAATGGGTTGTACTCGTATTAAAGCTGGTGTTAAGTTGGATAATCTCATTCAAATAGCCCATAATGTAGAAGTCGGTTCTCATACAGTAATGGCTGCGCAAGCTGGCGTTGCAGGTTCGGCTAAAGTAGGAGAGTGGTGTATGATAGGTGGTCAAGTAGGCGTTGCTGGTCATATTACAATTGGTGATAAAGTGAGTGTTGGTGCGCAATCGGGAATCCCTTCAAATGTTAAATCGGGAAGCCGACTCATGGGATATCCAGCTACAGATGCAAAAGATTTTATGCGACAATCAGTTCATGTTAGAAACTTAGGAAAATTGAATGATCGTGTGAAAGAATTAGAAGAAAAAATTAATAAATAAACAATATAACAATGAAACAAACAACAATTGCAGATTCATTTAGCGTAAAAGGTAAAGGTTTGCACACTGGATTAGAAATTGAGGCGACCTTTAATCCTGCACCTGAGAATCATGGATATAAATTTCAACGTATTGATATTGAAGGTCAACCAGTAATTGACGCATTGGCAGAATTTGTCACATCTACAACTCGTGGCACAGTTATTAGCCGTGGAGAGGTGTCGGTAAGTACAATAGAACACGCATTGGCTGCTTTATATGCTGCTGGTATTGACAACTGTTTGATTCAGTTAAATGCTCCTGAGATGCCAATCCTTGATGGTAGCGCACGCGAATATTGCGAAAAAATTGCACAAGTAGGTATTGCTGAACAAAAAATAGAACGAGACTATTATATCATAAAACAAAAAATTGAGGTGCGCGATGATACAACTGGCGCTTCAATTGTAGTATTGCCCGATGAAGATTTTAGTATTGACACAATGGTGGCATTTGATTCGCCAGTGTTGACTAATCAATTCGCTTCACTTGAACGCCTTTCTGATTTCCAATCAGAAATTAGTTCAAGTCGCACGTTTGTGTTTGTTAGAGAGATTGAACCTCTTATTAAAGGGAATCTCATTAAAGGTGGAGACCTTGATAATGCAATAGTAATTTATGACTCTGAACTTCCACAAAGTGAGCTTGATAGAATAGCTGATTTGATGAATGTTCCTCATAAAAATGTATCTGAGTTTGGATATATCAATAACAAACCTTTGACATCAGAAAATGAACCTGCTCGTCATAAATTGATGGATGTTCTTGGTGATATCTCTCTTATCGGTCGCCCATTAAAAGGTAAAATTATTGCTACCCGTCCAGGTCACTCAATAAACACTACTTTTGCAAAAAAAATACGTCAAGAGATTAAACGACAAGATCTACAAGCTCCGGTATATAATCCATCTGTAGCACCATTGTTGGACAATAATCAAATTAGAGAATTTCTCCCTCACCGTTATCCATTCTTGTTAGTCGATAAGATTATAGAAAAAGGGGAAAATTATATCGTAGGTGTGAAAAATGTAACTACTAATGAACCATTCTTCCAAGGACACTTTCCTCAAGAACCCGTAATGCCAGGTGTATTGTTGGTAGAAGCAATGGCCCAAACTGGTGGTTTGCTCGTTTTAGGCACTGTAGATGAACCAGAACGATATTCAACATATTTCATGAAAATTGACAACGTAAAATTCCGTCAAAAAGTTGTCCCTGGAGATACATTGATTTTCCATGTGTCATTTATGACTGAGTTGCGTCGTGGTTGTGCTGTAATGAAAGGTTATGCATTTGTAGGAGAAAAAATCGTTACCGAATGCGAATTTATGGCACAAATTATAAAGAATAAATAATCTAAATAGGAGATGAAACAACCATTAGCATATATTCATCCTGGGGCAAAAATTGCCCCCAGTGTGGTAATTGATCCATTTGTTACAATAGAAAACAATGTTGAGATTGGCGAAGGTACTCGTATTTGTAGCAATGTTACAATTATGGAGGGTGCGCGAATTGGGAAGAATTGTATTATATTCCCAGGAGCAGTAATTTCAGCTATTCCTCAAGATTTGAAATTCCAAGGAGAAGAAACTTTTGCAATTATTGGTGATAATACAACTATTCGTGAATGTGTAACAGTGAATAGAGGTACATCTGCAAAAGGTAAGACTGTAGTCGGAAACAATTGTTTGATTATGGCTTATAGCCATGTTGCACATGATACAATCGTTGGTAATAATGTTATTATTTCAAATGCAACCCAACTTGCAGGAGAGGTTGTAGTAGATGATTTCGCTATTATTGGAGGAGGTTCGCTCGTGCATCAATTCTGTCATATAGGCACTCATGTTATGATTCAAGGTGGCTCGCGCATTAATAAGGATATTCCTCCCTATGTAAAAGCTGGACGTGAACCAGTTACGTATTCAGGTGTTAATTCGATAGGACTTCGTCGTCGAAATTTTACGAATGAGCAAATTCGTGAGGTTCAGGATATTTATAGATATTTATATCTATCAAAATTAAATGTTAGTGACGCAATTGAAAAAATTGAAGCTGAATTGCCTGCGACAAATGAACGTGATGAGATTATTCTATTTATACGCAATTCAAAGAGAGGCATAATTAGAGGATATGTGTAATATATTATGCACATTTGTATAAACAAAAAATGCGACAGATACCTGTCGCATTTTTTTGTCGTTTAGAAAGGAAGATTAAAAGGGAAGATCGTCGCTCTCATCAGTTGTGCCAAAAGATGCAGGAGGTGCCATTACGCCTTCAACTGTTGGAGGAGGAGTTGGGTAGTTATTCATCGAATCTGCCGATGTAGCTACAGTAGCATCAATTTTATCAGCTTTCCAACCTCTAATACTTGTGTACCAACGACCATTATATTCGCGGCTCTCAATGTCAAAACTCAATTTAATAGTATCACCTACTGATAAAGGATATTGATCAGCACGTTCTCCAAAAAAGTCGAAATGAACTTTCTTTGGGAATTGATCTTGAGTTTCAAGAACATATTCTCTTTTTTTCCACGCATTACCAGTTTTAGATGTGCCAGACATTTCGGGTAATGCAACAATAATTTTACCTGTTACTTCCATTATATAATTATATTAATTTGTTACAAAATTAAAAAATGATTCTTTTCGTTACAATTTTTAGCGCAGAAATTTATTAACACTCTTTTCTCCACCTCTATATTGAGCGAGAACGATGTACACCCCATTAGGTAAATGTTCGCATGAAATGGTTGTAGATTTTCCTAAATTTACCGCATTTATCAATTTGTATCCTGTTAAAGAATAAATTTCAACCAATTCAATTTCTTTTGCACTTGTGATATTTATAGAACCATTTGAATAATTGAAATTGGTATTATTTATCTCTATATTTTCAACTCCTGACACGTTAGATATAGTTGGTGCGCTTTCATAGTAGTTTTTGTCAAATGTTGTTACGGCAAATCTTAAGTTAGCATCATTTGAACTATAAGTAAATTCAGTCCCTTTTACTATGTGAGCAGCGACATGTTGAAGATTATTAACGTCAACCGTATTGCCATCACTTAAATATACTGAGTAGTATTTTATTGGGGTGTCCTCAGTGTCAAGATTTGGAGTGTCCCATGTGATGTGGTATTCTCCATTAATATATTCTTGAGTGACATTTAGAGGGGCATTAGGTTGAGTCACTCCGTTGTAATCCATAGGTACGATATGGGCAGGGTATTTGAAATAATTGTTTTGGAGTTCGTCATATAAATCCTTAATTTTTGATTGTGTTACATCAATTACATGGTCAGTGCGGAAGAAACATACTCCTGACGTACCTTTTTTGGCGCGAGTTTTTTCAATTTGATCGGTAATTACCGATAATTCCCAATCGTTTGATCCATCAACCATTTTATATGGAGCAAGACCAATTACCAATTGTCGCCCTGCACAATTAGTTATCCATGTTGACATATTTGGAGTAAAACCATAATTTTCATTCCAATACATTTGTGGGATTAACAAATCATGATTACCCGATTGCATCCACTGGCATGCATCTTGATAAACGCTACCATAGGCAGTCATATTCCCATATCCTGATACATTTTTGTAGGTGCCGATAGGTGCTGCACCAACTTTAATGTTGGGATTTATGCTTTTTGCCATCTCATAAAATTCGGCAATAAAAGTGTTAATATTTTGTCGGCGCCAATCATCTTTAGGAAGCCCTTCAGGGTTGTATTTAGAATATGATTCAGAATCGTCAAAATCAGAACCAGGGTAACGTGTATAGTCGAAATTAACCCCATCATAATCATAGTTAGAGATTAGTTCGCGATATACATCTAATAAATATTCACGAGTAGCAGGTAATCCAGGATCCAAATAGTTAGAACTGTTATACTCTATGCACAACTCTGGATTAGAAGTGTAGGGGTGTTTTATTTTGTTGTTCTTGTATTTATTCGCATCTGATGAAGTCCCAATGCGATATGGTACAATCCATGCATGGCACTCCATGTTGCGTTTGTGACATTCATCAATAACAAATCTACTAACATCATAGCTCATGCTGTTGGCTCCATTGCCAGTCACCGACCTCATTGCAGGCTGCATTGTAGACTCCCAAAGCACATCTCCTTTTACTTGTGCTTGGAAAATAATGGTATTAATATTTGCGTCAGCAAGTTTGTCCAAAATTTTACACAAGTTCTCTTTTTGTGTAGTTACGTCGTATTCACCTTTAGGCCAGTCTAATCCACTATTGGTGGTTAACCATACTGCTCTTATTTCATGCTTGGGTTGAGCTAAAACCATTAGTCCTAACGAAAGAACTGAAATTAACAAAAATAGTTTTTTCATTGATTAATATGTTTCAATATACATTATGCGAAGATAATGATAATTCTTAAACTCAACAAATTTTGCAATGTGATTCATTGAAAATTAGTTAACTATTTGTATCTTTGAAAAAGAAATAAAAGAACTATGTTATGAGTAAGAGCAGTGATTGGTGGACGGCTCCCACCGAAAGTGAAAGTGGTCAATTGATTATGGTAACAGGACGTCGCGATGTTGAAAAATTTCGCAGTAATCCTCGTTTTAATATAAGAGTGGAAATTACGTGGAAATATGAAGGTGAAGGCTCGGGTATGCCCGACTATAATACATCTTCATTAATGGAACAAGTACAAGAAGCTCTTGAAAAGGAATTTGAGAAAGACCCTGTTGCTGTGCTTACAGGCATATATACTGGTGACAATGAACGTAACTGGGTGTTTTATACCTTGAGTACACACATTTTCGGTCGCAAACTCAATGATGCATTAGCATCTTTTGAATTGCTCCCAATCACAATCTATTGTGAAAATGATCCTGAGTGGAATGAATATCAAGAGATGAAAGAACATTCAGAAATTGATGCCGGAGATTAATTAGCATCTTGTAAGTAATTAAATACCGCATCGGCACATCTTTCACCATCAATTGCTGCTGATACAATTCCTCCAGCATAACCAGCACCTTCTCCACACGGGAACAAGCCGTTGATATTTATATGCATTAAGGCTGTATTATCACGAGGGATTCTTACAGGAGATGATGTTCGTGTTTCATCACCAATGAGTATGGCTTCATTTGTCAAAAATCCCTTAGATTTTTTACCAAAGTTTCTAAATCCTTGTTGCAGTCTTTTTGCGATGAATTCGGGTAATAACTTATCTATACGAGCGCAGTGTATACCTGGGGCATAGGAGGTTGGAGGTAAAGACTTAGAATCTTTCCCTTCTACGAAATCAATCATCCTTTGAGCAGGAGCATTGTGAGTGAAATTGCTCGCCTCATAGAACTTTGCCTCTACATCTTCTTGGAATTTCATCATTTTCAATGCTCCATATTGGTCATATTCAGGAAGATCTTCGGGTAGAATTTCTACAACCATTCCCGAATTAGACCACTTGGTTCCTCGGTTTGAAGGGGACATACCATTAACTACTAATTGATTTTCTGCACTTGCCGCTGGAATGATAAATCCTCCTGGGCACATACAGAACGAATATACTGCACGACCATCGACACGAGTCAGCATAGAATATTCAGCAGCAGGCAAATATTTACCTCGGCCATTTTTGCTGTGGTATTGAATACAATCTATTAAATGTTGAGGGTGTTCCAATCTCACACCTACCGCAATCCCTTTGGGTTCTAACGTAATATTGCGATCATTTAATAGGTAGTATATATCACGAGCAGAGTGCCCAGTTGCTAATATTATAGGCCCATTAAACTCTCTGCCATCGGCTGTTTTAGCTCCAATAACAACGTCGTTTTCTATTATAAAATCAGTTACACGTGTTGAAAAATGAACTTCACCTCCACATGCGATGATTGTATTTCGCATAGCTTTAATCACATTTGGCAACTTATCGGTTCCAATGTGAGGGTGGGCATCGATTAATATATCTTGAGATGCTCCATGTTGGTGAAAAATTGTGAGAATTTTTTCAACCGAACCTCTTTTTTTGCTACGAGTATATAATTTGCCATCGGAGTATGCTCCAGCACCACCTTCACCAAAACAATAGTTAGAATCAGAATCTACTATATTTTCTCGGGCAATACGAGCCATATCTTTTCGACGAGAATCAACATCTTTACCTCGTTCAAGAACAATAGGACATAAGCCTAATTCAATCAATCGCAGTGCTGCAAATAATCCTGCGGGTCCAGCTCCAACAACGATGATTTTTGTATTTCCACTTACATCTTGATATTTTATATGCTCTACCAATGACTCTGATTGAGGATATTCATTGATATAAACTTTAATAGAAAGGTTTATAACAACATTTCGTTGGCGAGCATCGATTGAACGTTTAACTATTTGCACCTTCTTTATTGAATTTGCATCAATATGTAATTGGGTGGAAACGTAACCCAATAAACGTAATTCTTCGTATGCTATTTCTGGCGCAACTCTTAGTTGGAGTTCTTTAATCATAATTGCTGAATTAAATTCTTATTTTTACGTCGCATAATTATTATAAGAGTAATTGTTGCAACGATAAATGCTAATATATCAGATACGGCAAGACTTGTCCATACTCCTTCCACACCCCATATTCTTGGAAAAATCAATAGAGTAGGAATTAGGAATAATAGTTGCCTTGTTAAAGATAAAAATATTGAAATCATAGGTTTGCCTATTGATTGGAAGAAGTTTTGT
>JAFOYQ010000065.1 GCA_017424575.1 Muribaculaceae bacterium | reverse complement strand
GCAAATGGCTATGAGTACCACGATAAGTATTCCTAATTTTTTCATATTCGTTTATTCTTTTAAATATTACAATGGAATATTACCATGCTTCTTAGCCGGATTAATCAATTTCTTAGTTCGCAATTGTTGCAATGCACGGATGACGCGGAAACGAGTGTTGCGTGGTTCAATTACATCATCAATGTAACCATACTTGGCTGCATTGTATGGGTTGCAGAACAACTTGTTGTATTCTTGTTCTTTTTCGGCAAAAACTTGTGCAGGATTTTCTGATTCTTTAGCTTCACGAGCATAGAGAACCTCAACAGCACCGGCACCACCCATAACAGCGATTTCGGCAGTTGGCCATGCATAGTTCATGTCGCCACGGAGTTGTTTACAACTCATCACGATGTGGCTACCACCGTAGCTCTTACGCAATGTAACAGTTACTTTGGGGACAGTAGCTTCACCATAAGCATAAAGAAGTTTAGCACCATGGAGAATTACACCATTGTATTCTTGACCTGTACCTGGGAGGAAGCCTGGCACGTCAACAAGAGTAACCAAAGGAATGTTGAAAGCATCGCAGAAGCGAACGAAACGAGCACCCTTACGAGAAGCATTGCTATCAAGCACACCTGCCAAGAATTTTGGTTGGTTAGCCACAATACCTACTGCTTGACCATTGAAGCGAGCGAAACCTACGATAAGGTTTTTAGCATAGTCGCGTTGTACTTCAAGGAATTCACCATTATCGATGATAGCACCAATAACTTCATACATATCGTAAGGCTTGTTAGCCGAATCAGGAATGATTTCATTCAATGAATCTTCAAGACGATCGATTGGGTCATCACATGGTTGCAATGGAGCTTCTTCGAGGTTGTTTTGTGGAATGTAGCTGAAGAGTTTGCGGATAATCTTCAATGCTTCTTCACCATCTTCTGCAGCAAAGTGAGCAACACCACTCTTTGAAGAGTGAACTTCAGCACCACCAAGAGCATCTTGAGTTACATCTTCACCAGTTACAGTTTTCACCACCTTAGGACCAGTGAGGAACATGTATGAGATACCTTTTGTCATGATAGTGAAGTCGGTCAATGCTGGAGAATACACAGCACCACCAGCACAAGGACCGAGGATACCCGAAATTTGAGGAATTACACCCGATGCCATAATGTTGCGTTGGAAAATTTCGGCATAACCTGCAAGTGCGTTGATACCTTCTTGAATACGAGCACCACCCGAGTCATTAAGACCGATAACAGGAGCACCCATCTTCATAGCCATATCCATCACTTTACATATTTTCAATGCCATTGTTTCTGACAATGAACCACCAAATACAGTGAAATCTTGTGCAAAAACATATACCAAACGGCCATCAATTGTACCATAACCAGTCACAACACCATCGCCAAGATAGCTTTTCTTTTCTTGACCGAAGTTGGTACAACGGTGTTTTACAAACATGTCAAGTTCTTCGAAAGAGCCTTCATCGAGCAATTGAGCGATACGTTCGCGAGCTGTGTATTTGCCTCTTTCGTGTTGTTTTTGGATAGCTTTTTCACCACCACCCAAACGAGCTTCGTTGCGCAATGCGATAAGCTCTTGTACTTTAGCAAGTTGATTACTCATTACTTTACCTATATTTTGTTAGTATTTTATTTGTTTGGATCTTCACAAAGTTCGAGAAGTGCACCACATGTTGATTTTGGGTGAAGGAAAGCGATGTTAAGACCTTCAGCACCTTTGCGAGGAGCTTTGTCGATAAGCGCGCAACCTTTTTCTTCTGCTTCAGCAAGAGCGTTAGCAACGCCATCAGCCATAGCGAAAGCGAGGTGTTGAATACCACCACGGCCACCATTTTTTTCAATAAACTTAGAGATTGCACTGTCTTCGCTTGTACCTTCAAGAAGTTCAATTTTTGTTTGACCTACTTGGAAGAAAGCAGTACGCACTTTTTGGTCAGCCACCTCTTCGATAGCGAAACATTTAAGACCAAGAACTTTTTCGTAGAAAGGGATAGCTTCGTCCAAACTTGGAACTGCGATACCCACGTGTTCAATATGAGAAATATTCATAATAAATTGATTTATGAGGTTAATTTATTGTTTATTATCACACTAATACATGCGAGAAAAAGGCATAATCTACCCTACCCACATATATTCATTGCAAATATAATGATTTTATTTGAATAACAAGCTTAAAATTAGAATTTATTACATCACCCCACCCTATCTTGCAAAAACAAAATGAGAATCGCCAACATTCATAGCGATTCCCATTTTTTATATACTTTATTTGCAAACAAACTACTCTGTCATTTTTACAATCCGCATATCTCTTGCCTCATTAAATGTAATGCGATAACTACCAACTTTCTCAATCCTACCGATTTCCTTGGTCCCGTTTTTTACAACCAATTGACTACCTGCTCCTATATTGCATCGCATTTCCACCTCAGGACAAATGCCTGCAATAGAGTTTGCTACGTCAATAATTAATTGAGAGTTATCATATATTCCTATTTCAACCACATCTGATAACACCATTGTTCCATCAGATGTTTTGGCAAACAAATCATTGAAACCAATGGATTTCACCTTGCTCCCCACATTATCTTTTGCCGTTCTACCCAAATACAATGAGTTCATCATGTTTCGTGATTGAATGCGCGATGACAACAATTTATGTGTTTCATTCTTGGTAGCACTCTCTTTTGTATTCGTTGGAGTGCGATACATCGTATTAGCGTTTACGATATACAACCTATCATAACCCTTATGAAATCCAGAGCCGAGATCGGTAAATGAGCCACTCAATTCTATATTATTACAATTCACGGCTTTTATTCTTTGGTATGGCACAATGCTTTTGATATTCATTGTGTTATACCCACAATCGTCCATCTCTATCAAAGGTACATTTACATTTGTATTCAACGCTTCACTCATGCGCAAATCATGAAATTCATTATACCAAGCATGACGCAAGGTTATTGGTTTTATCAAAGTTCCATCCCAACCTTCAAAACCGATACAATTAAACACATTGCCATTAATCAAATCGGCTGTGTATGAATTTAGGTTCTTTTTCTTCTCTGCCACCACAATGCCATTTGCACAAAGCAATCGTCCACCATTAAATTGATTTTCGTTTACCCACACGGTGCTGTTTGAGAGATTTTCCTTATTCCACAAATCGATATAGATACCAGTGTTGCAGCGTATTGATTGCCAAGTGATATCACAATATTGTGTTCCAGCATTCGCGCTACCATTTACTCGTGTTTTAGCAACTGGCGTAAAATTCAATCCATAATTAAAATCAACAATCTCGTTAATATTAATATTGCCATGATATACATTGCCCGAGAACAACACTCCCGAGCCCTTTTTTACGCCAAGCAACTTATTGATTTCCAAATTCACATACGACTTTGTCAATTCAATTGCTGCGCCACTGCCTCGATAAGAAATAGTGCCATCACAACGCAATTTTTGACCTTCGCCGAGTGTTATCGATTCATTTGTGAGATATTTCAAATTATCAAGCACCACCCACGATGTTCCGGCTGCTTGTAATGCACGATTTATAGCACCACAATCGTAGTTTTTACCATCTCCCTTGGCGCCCCACCAATGTGCCGACACCTCACCATTGGCAATTGCGTCTTTAACAAAACTGACATTTTCACCAAATATTTGATATTTTGGTGCGTCAATCATCAATCGAGAACCTTTTATCGTTCCCGAACCGCTAATCATGCCACCTTCAAATTTCAATATCGAACCAGGAGCAAGTGACACATCGCCCGACAGCGAACAATCACCATCAATTATATACATCGTCGCAATCTTGGCATTAGCCTTACGATTTAACACATCGCCTTGCGATACACGTTGCACATTGATTGCCTCCGAAATCATGACAACACTCAGCAAAAGCAATAAAAACAAACTTATTCTTTTCATTGATATGTTTTTTCCATTTTATATGATAGCACAAATTAACAACATAATTACTATCTACACAAATTTTCTCAAAATTATAACATAAAAAAACGAGTAATTATCTTAAAATCACCCGTTTCACCCCTATACATTCAGGAAAACTTAAAATTCATATTTCACCGAAGTTAATACTCTCACACTTTTTATCGAGGCATCTTCGATAGGAATCGACAATCGTGGACACACCCACAATGGTCCCACTTCAAACGATAGGCCCAAATAGGCTCTATCTTCAGCATCACGATATTCTGGAATATTTGACACACTTGCCACAATCGACAATGCTTTATAAGCATTAAACCACACTCCACCATGATAGCATGTTGTGTAACTATATCCCGAATCATAGTGAGGACTCACCGCTGCATCAATCTTAAGACGACTAATAGGAGCATACTCTGCACCTATTTTAGCCCCAACATTGTAAAAGCCGCCATTGTATATTGCTCCTCCATAAACCTTTCCTGTAAACGCAAATTTATTTACTAGTTGTTTATATCCCACATCAGCTCTTACATATTGAAATGGAAACTTTTCGGCAAACAAGCTATGTTCAAGTTTGAATTCCCACCTATCTTTTAGTTCGTATGCAACATTCACATAATGATTATCCCTCAAACCTATACTCCATTGCGCATAACAGGCAAAATTAATTGACACAAACAATATAATCGCTAATATCTTTTTCATTTCAAATTTGAGATTAAAAATTCGCTCAATATTTCATACCCATATGGACTTAAATGTAGTCCATCATAGGAATATTGCATTTCTATCTTGTCTTTATTTATAAATCGTGTAAATGCATCAATATAGACAATATTAGCATACCCTTCAGCCTCTTTTTTTATCAATGCATTAAGTTCACGTATTTTTTCGTTTACAGTAGGAGAATCCGATTTGAAATTTCGTGGCAATATTGAATATAAGTAAATCTCATGGGCATCGGTGGCAATTATTTGTTGCACATATTTTCGAGCATACGAAGCCTTTGTCTCATCGGTTATTCTACCCAAATCATTTGTACCAATTATAACAACAATATCCTCTCCCAAAAACTTATGTGCATAATTTTCAAAGCTCGCAATACCACTACCCGACACGCCCTTGTTTTCAACCACATATGAAGGAAACGACACTTCTAAATCCCATCGTGCTACAATTGAATCACCGATGAATGTAAGTCTCTTATCTTCTTCTTCACACGAAGACAACATGACTATGCTCAACAAAAATAATATTTTTATTATATGCAATTTCATTAAAATACGCTATCCTTTTTCATTCGGCTAACCAAGTCGGAAGTATATTTATATGCCCCTTCTTTGTTTAGATGCGTTTCATCATAGAACATTGTTGAGTCATTTAAATATTCCTCTTTTTGAACATCAAGATAATATTTGATATCGTTCTTTTTGCATATATCAACAATATCATTTATTGCCGACAAATTGCCATTATTATATAATTTGAAATATTTTGGCAAGAATACAACTACCAGATTTACTCCTTTCGCCTTACACATCTCTACGATATTTGTAAATTGTTCCAAACGTTCAGGTGTAGAGAAACAATCTTCATTTCCAACATTTAGTCGTGGATAGAATCGAGGAATTCCCTTTGCCACAAAACCTTGCTCACCTTGTTCATTTGGCGTAACAAATTGATACAATAAGATTCGCCACCAAATATTGTTATATCTATACAAATTTGATTTCAACAAATATTTCTCCTCTACCGACGACGACTCCAAATATCTATCCAATATTTCATATCCTTTTCCATAATAAGGGACCAATAGGTTATATCTATCCCCTATCCCTGTGGTAGTCGTTTCATTTGGACGCAACCCAAAGATTATCGTTTTCGGCGTATATCTTTGAAATATACATTCCAACATTGTTTCAAAAAATGGCAACACTTGACCATTTGCCGACCCATTATAACACGACATTCCAATACTATCTGTTACCACGGTTGGCACAATCCCATTCAATGCAACAGATGAGCCCAATATCAACACATCTTCTTCGCATTGAGTCATCACATATTCCACCGATTTATAATCACCTTTCATCTTGTGATTATCCACCATGTAATCCCCAATTTGACCTACTATCAAATCTACTATGACGACTATTGCGACTACTGTTAATATGAATTTTATTACCTTTTTCATAACTTAGAATTGGAAATAGATAAATTGACCACTTTCAAACTCAGCACACAACAATATCAATACAAGCATCATTGCTGTTGAAACTACACTCACCACATTTGATTTACTATGCATTAAATGAATAGGCCAATTAAGTTCATCTTTAATCTCTTTAAACATCAATAGACCAATAAGCCCAATACACATTAATATTTGAGGCATACCCTCTCCATTATATAATCCACCTATGTCGGTAAACATTGATTGCAGTATATGAATAGCATCGCTCATTGTGTTGGCTCTAAAGAATACCCAACCAAGCATTGCCAATGCAAAGGTAAATAGCACCTTGCCCATTGTCATTATTTTGCCGGTAAATTTAATACGGATATACTTTTTCTTTAATACTTCAAGGCATAATATTATGCCATATAAGCCACCCCATGCCACGAAGGTCCAATCAGCACCATGCCATAAGCCGCTAATTAAGAATGTTATTAATAAGTTTCGCAAATGCTTCATGAACGAGCAACGACTACCACCCAATGGGATGTAAACATAATCTGAAAACCATGTTGACAATGAAATGTGCCATCTACGCCAAAATTCCTTAATTGATGTTGATAAATATGGACGATTAAAGTTCATCATCAATGTGAAGCCCATACATTTTGCCGCACCAATTGCGATTAACGAATATCCACCAAAATCACAGAAGATTTGAAATGTAAAGAAGAACGTTGCCAATATCATACTTGTACCATTGTGCATCAGAGCATTATTATATACAGCATCAACATATGGCGCTACATTCTCAGCAATACATAGTTTCATAAAATAGCCCCATATCATCAACTTAAACCCTTCAATCATCAAATCTCCGCAGAATTTATGAACAGACTTAAATTGAGGCAAAAGATTCTTTGCACGCTCAATAGGACCAGCTACTAATTGAGGAAAGAATGATACGAATAGCGCATATTTCCAAAATGAACGTTCCACAGGGATATCTTTGCGATACACATCAATCATATATCCCAATGCTTGGAATGTATAAAATGAGATACCTACTGGCAATAACAAATCAAAGTGAGGCACCTCCATTCTCAATCCGCACCAATCTAAAATTCCATATACGCTTGCTGTAGCAAAATTTAGATATTTGTATAAAAATAGCACACTCAAGTTAAGCACTAAACCTATTACTAAATAAAATTTTTGCATCTTTTTTTGAGTGCGGTCAATCCCTAATGAGCATAAATATGTCACACTGGTTGAACCTAATATCAACAATGCATAAATAGGTTCCCAATTCATATAGAAATAGTAACTTGCGACCAACAACATTGGGTTTCTATATTTATGAGGCAATGCCCAATATAGCAATACCACTATTGGGAAAAATAGCAAAAATGCCAATGAATTAAACAGCATAATTTTATCGTTTATTATTTTATATTGCAAAGGTAATCAATTTATTCTAAACACGTTTCAAACCACCTCATATTATTACTTTAATTATCACCTTTCAGCTATATATCCACTCCATTGCTAACTTTTTTGCCATAATGTCAGTAGGTGTGTCAGTCGTTATGACACAATTCTACACCTATTACACCATTGATATTCAACATATTATAATACACCAAACCTTTTTGGCACAAGATTTGTTTTATTTGGGAAGCGAAGATGAAGCGTTTATTGCTTTATCAACATTAAAAAGAATATTTATAACAAAAAACAATAAAACTCAGAAAACTATGGGAAAAATTATCGGTATTGACTTAGGTACTACCAACTCATGTGTAGCAGTTCTCGAAGGTAACGACCCTGTTGTTATCCCTAACAGTGAAGGTCGCAACACTACCCCTTCGGTAGTAGCATTT
>JAFOYQ010000003.1 GCA_017424575.1 Muribaculaceae bacterium | reverse complement strand
AGTGTGGAAGGCGATGTTTTTTAGACAGAATGACAGAATGGCATAAGGCTGACGCAGTAGGAACCTTATTCAATGCATAATGAGGGCTGAAGGCGATGTTTTTTTAGACAGAATGACAGATGTCATAAGGCTGACGCAGTAGGAACCTTATTCAATGCATAATAAGTGCGGAAGGCGATGTTTTTTTGACAGAATGACAGAATGGCATAAGGCTGACGCAGTAGGAACCTTATTCAATGCATAATGCATTATGAATCTCAGGGGCACTAAGGATTTAGAGATATAAGACAACTAGGACAACTAGGGCAACTGGGTATTTTTTGTGGGGCAAATAGGGTAAGTGGGACTGCTAAGATCGCTGGGGCTACTGGGAATACAATTACTTAATTTTTAATTTATTACTTAACCTTTATTTTTTAACTTTTTTAATTCTAAAACGCTATGAACCAATTAAAACAACAATTAATTTCTCTATTTGGCAAAGCCGTTGAATGGCTTGTACAAAAGTATGGTATTTACACTTTTATTGCTATGGCAGCCGTGATTTTATGGTGGATTATCATGGGCGACGGCGATAGTTCGATTACGATGGCGTCGGGTATGCTTATCGCTGGCATCAATGGCGGGAAGCATGTGGTAGATGGTCCTCTCACTACCTCGCTCACCAACGAGGGTTCGCCCGATCTTCTTCGTAACGAAATAGATGAGCGTATCGTGAAGATTCGCCCTATGTCAACTCCTATTGACCAACTTTCACGTTTTGGAGGCAGTCGCGCTTGTGGTAGCATGGTTGTAGATTATTATTCGGTCGATACGAAAGCAACCGAAACGACGCTAAAGGAGGAGTTTGACGAGGTGAACCAAGAGGCTAAAAGTGGAGAATTTTTCACAGCAACGCTCAACACGTATGACAACGACATTTTTGAGCCATCGGAAACGGTGCTTGTTCCAGGAGTGCAGGGGTATGAGGCAGATGGATTGAGATATGGTGGTCCACTCGTGCTATATGTGTTGAGTCGCAATGAAAACGGCATCAGAGTGATTGCCGTAAATGGCAAATCGATTATGGGCATTCCCAACAATGTGCCAACGATTCCCGAGGGTAGTAAATTGATACGCATGGGGCGTGCAGCAAGCGAACTTGATGTGCAAACAGCACAATTTGAGGCGTTGCCAACGAAGATGCAAAACAACTGTCAGATTTTCAAGGCTCAGGTAGAGCAAAGTACCTTCCAAAAAATCGCCAACAAGGAGGTGGGGTGGAACTTCTCTGACCAAGAGGAGGCTGCCATTATCGACATGCGATTGGGGATGGAGAAAAGTTTCCTTTTCGGCTCAAAGGCTCGCATCTATGATTCAAACAAGCGCGAGGAGGTGTTGCTCACAGGTGGGATATGGCACCAAGCGGGCAAGGACTTCAGATATGCTATAGATGACTTCAATGCCGATTCTATAATCGAACTTTGTCGCGACGCGTTCACGGCTAACGCAGGCTCAAATCGCAAAATTCTTATAGGTGGCACTGGGCTTATTGAGGCTATCAATAAACTCGACTATAATAAGGTGATTTCAGCAAACGACACGGTAACAAAATGGGGTATTGACTTCACTGAGTTGCGCTCAAAATTTGGCACTCTCTATGTGTTGCACTCTGAGGTATTTGACCAATGCGGACACTATTATGATGGTTTCGTTATTGACCCTGAGTATATCACAAAGTACTGTCATGTGCCATTCCGTGCCGAAAAACTTGATTTACGAAAGAGTGGCGTGCGCAATACCGATGCTATCGTGGTAACCGAAGCGAGTTGCCTTGTGTTGCGATATCCTCAAGCCCACATGCGTGTAACTGAAACTTCTCAGTCATGAAAATAACACTCTCAAGCGAAGAAATGCTGGCGCAGTGGAAACTGCGCCGGGGTTTCGAGCCTCTACGCTCCGATTGCGTAATAACTCGTAGCGATGGCGTCGATATCGACCAACTGCTAAGGCTTGAAATGCGTGATTGGTATCTTAATTTGCTCAGTACTGGTCCTATAGAGATGTTGGCTACAACAAATATCGCTAATGATATTGCTGTAGTTGTAGGCGAGGATAATGTGGGCATTGTAACTCTTCCCGAAAGTTGCCGACGCATCGTGGAATTTCAACTTGAGGGGTGGCATCGTCCTGCAAAAATCATCACTAATCCTCATTGTCAAGAGGCTTTATTGCAAGACAATCCTTATAGTCGTGGTGGGTGTGAACAACCTGTGGTAGTGCTTGATGGTAATCGCCTGTTTCTCTACTCTCTCCCCTCCTCTACTCCAAAGATTGTGCGTACTATTGCCGTAATGGAGCCTACCGACGGCAGTTATGTGCTTGACGAAAGAGGGCTGTCAACAATTCACAATTCTTAATCTATAATCTATTAATTACTATGTTTTTACCTAAAAATGAACGTGTGCTTGCATTGGCTTACAAGGCGTGGCAAAATGGAGAATCGCTGCGCAATCGACGCAACAGATACAAGCAATATACCTATGGTCAGCAATGGAATGATCTCGTCAGGGATGAACATGGCAATCTCATTACCGAAGGGGAACTTGCCGTGAAAGATGGGAAACGTCCCATGACAAATAATCTCATTCGCCAGTTGGTGAAATGTGTGGTGGGCCGTTTTCGCAATTCTCTTTACGAGAATACAATTTCACCCTCTCTAAAACCTATCTATGACCTCAACAATCTTAACGAACTCGATAGTCGTATGCTTGAAGAATTTCTTATTTCGGGGTGTGCCATACAACGCATCGCACAAGGTGACATACGCAAAGGAGATGGAGTGTGGGTGGAGAATGTGAATCCATCGCATTTCTTTGTCAACGCGTTTACCGACCCTCGTGGCTGGGATATTGAATTGGTGGGAATGACTCATAGCATGAGTATCGCAGAGGTGATAATGCGATTTAGTGGTGGAGACCATGCAAAAGCCAATGCTTTGCGACAATTATATTCACAAGATGATTTGCACCAGGGTAGCGCATTTTTCAAAACGACAAACGATCGTTGTCGAGTTATTGAGGTGTGGACCCTTGAATGCGAGGAATCGTTACTCTGTCACGATGAGCATTATGGCGAGATATTTATGACCGACCTTGCTCACCGTGCGCTACTTGACCAAGAAAATACACTTCGCAAGAAAAACAAAGTGACAGAAATAGACTCACGTTGGCACATCAACACCTATTGGCAATGTCGCTATCTTGCACCCGACGGCACTCTGCTTGATAGTTTTATATCCCCCTTTAACACTCACCCATTTGTCGTAAAACTATATCCACTTATCGATGGCGAGGTGCATCCATTTGTTGAAGATGTGATTGATCAACAACGATATATCAATCGCCTTATCGTAATGATTGACCATATCATGAGCACGTCGGCAAAGGGGGCATTACTATTTCCAGCCAATCAACGTCATGAGTCGATGTCGTGGGAACAGATTGCGTCGCAATGGGCAAAGAGTGATAGCGTTATACCCTACAATCCTTCATCGGGGAATCCTGGTCCTCAACAAATCGCAGCCAACAATACTAATATCGGAGCGTTTGAACTATTGTCGCTCGAAATGAAACTATTTGAAGATGTGAGTGGAGTGAGCAACGCACTTATGGGCAAAAGCAATACTGGAATTAACGGCTCAGCACTATACGAGTCGCAAATCAAAAATGCCACCATAGCTCTTGCTGATATTTTTGAGACGTTTAATCACTTCAAATTAGAACGTGACCAGAAGATAGAACAGGTAACGGGATAGTTGTATTGCTGTGACATAACCCCTCTGGCACTGCGTGCCACCTCCCCTAAAAAACAGGGGAGGACTACCTTAACTTTTACGCTAATAAAGCAATGGTAAAATTGAAAACTCTCCGTGGATTTTCAATTATTAATCTCATTGGGCATAGATATTGCCCATGTGTAATATTACCTTTGTAGTGCCGATTGAAATCCTGTTCTCGTTATTAATTTAACCTATTTATCTAAATCGTTATTGTCATGCTTGAAGAAGTCTTAATAAGAAATCGCGACATCAAAAAATGTTACAATCGCATCGTCAAACAATATAAGAAACAGGGGCAAAATCCACCAAAATCGACCATTGTGAATGATGCTATATCAACTAAAGCACCCAGTTATTATCTCACTTTCGACTATGCTCGCAGGTTGTTGAGTCAATATCGTCGCAAGCAGTTGCCTCAAAAGTATCGCCGTCTGCGCCATGATATGATTAAAGAGATTGCACGTAAGGTTGACCGATTAATGCTACAAAATCCGTTGCTAAGCGAAAGTGATGCTCTCACTATGGTGCTCACCTCGGGCAATGCGTCACGGTTCTTTATATCCGAATCATCGGCACGCCGTCTTATTAACCACTAATACTCTAATTACACCATGAATAAAACCGTTTCACTTAATCTATCAACCGAGGCTATCATGAGCGAGATATATGCTCTGTCGGCTCTGAGATGCCTTTCAAATGGAGATGAGTCGCGTCCTCCGATACTCACTCGCGACCGGGCTCCAGCTCTAAAAATACTCATTAGAGATGCTTTTGCATTTATAGTGCTAAAGATTATCAGATATGTTGAAAGATGCAATATTAACGAGGTATCACAATCGACAACCGATGCCGACGACGAGATATTGAGCGTTGACTTAAAAGTGTGTAGCGATGTAACCGACACTGCAGCCAAGTCAATGCAACAATCACTCAATCATTGCATCTCAGCCTACGCCCTACACATCTGCTATATGGGGCACGACAACGCTACAAGCGAGCAATATGAACATATCGCTAATGCAGAGGTTGCCGTTCTACAGCAACTCCTATCTCTCACCTCATATAGAGAGGTAAATATCTCTCCCCGTTATTAAAGGGAATTTCTACAAATTCCACGAATTAATTTAACAATAGTTGATGGGAACATTTCTTTTGTGTGCTTTGTTTTTTTATTTGGCATCTTTTTGCCTTTGTGTCAATCGCATAGATCGCTATGCTCATTCGCCAAAATCAAAAATCTTCTCAAATAAAATTTCTCAAATCACTACAAAGTAATTTATAGAAGTCCCTTAAAGGGAATTTATATCAAGTCCTGACGGACTTTGGAAGATGCGCAAGTCGAAATCATGTGCCACAGCAATAATGTGGTCGAAGATTTCGGCTTGTATGTTTTCATACTTAACCCATTCAACAGTGTCGGTAAAGAAATACAATTCGATGGGCACACCATGATTAGATGATTGCAGTTGTCGCACCATCATGAGCATATTTTTATTCACGTCGGGGTGAGTTGACAAATATTGCTCAATATAATGGCGAAAAAGGTGTAAGTTCACCACTTTTTTAACTGGTGCAACAAAGTTTTTGCACCACTCTTGTTGCATATATTTAGTCATCTCTTCATCAGTAACAAATCGCACCGAATTGAGGTCGATATTAACCGAGCGCATTACACGGCGACCTCCACTGTTCTGCATTCCACGCCAGTTTTGAAACGATTCGCTTACAAGCGAATAAGGAGGCACTGTTACGATAGTCATATCCCAGTTACGCACCTTAACTGTAGTGAGCGACACATCTTCAACCACACCGTTCACACCATGTTTAGGAGCCTGAATCCAGTCGCCCTGTTTCAACATATCGTTGACCGAAAGTTGTACGCCTGCAACAAGCCCAACAATAGTATCTTTGAAAATCAACATCAACACCGCAGCCGACGCACCGAGTCCCGATAGTATTATCAGTGGATTTTTGTTAATGAGAATAGACACAATTATGATTAGCCCAACACATATTGCAACAATCTTGAGCATCTGCATGAGTCCTTTAAGAGAATGGCCATCAAATGAACGTGTTTGGCGCGAAGCAAGGTATATCGACGAAAACAATGCCATCATTGCTCTCACAGCCATTACTACTACATAAATGAGCACAACCTTCTCTCCTACCGACTCCACTGCAGGGAAATCACACATTAATATAGGAAATAGGATATACACCAAAATTGGTGGCACAAGATGACACACACTTGTCAATAATGAGTCATTAAAGAAAGCATCGTCCCATGTCACGGCGGTGCGTTCTACGATGCGACGCACTGCTACATTCACAATTTTATGAATAATGAGATATGCCACAATCGACACGATTAGCAACACTATCAACCCCACACAGAATGTTGATATGTCGAGGTATTGAGCTGCTACGCCCCAATTAACGAGTAGCTCTTTTATTGAAAATCCTAAACCTTCCATCAGTCAACAAGTATTTTTTGTGAATCACCGTCAATAACTACGATATACAAGCCTTGAGGCAATTGAACTTGAGTATCGTCGGTTTTATCTTCAGTCATCATAATAATGTGAAAAATCTATTATAAAATTTCATTATGTTTAATCTTTTTTATTAAGAGTGTAAAATTAAAAATAACTCTTTGCTCAACCAAATCTTTGTTGGGGTTTTCGCCATATCTTCCTCAAAAATTTACAAATATGCTATATTTGTAGAAATATATTTTTATTGTTAACCTATATTTGGATAATTAATAGTATCTTTACCGATTGTAACGTTATTATTAAGACCTCTATGTTGAGAATAGAGATTCCTCTTGGAGGTTTTTATCTAATTATCATACATTTATACCGATGAGAGAAAACAGAAAAATAAGAGTGGGTATCACCCACGGTGACATAAATGGCATAGGTTATGAGGTAATTCTCAAGACTCTTGAGGACTCTCGTATGCTCGAAATTTGCACCCCTATCATCTATGGTTCGGCAAAGATTGCTGCTTACTATCGCAAGCAACTCAACATTCCTCAATTTGCCATGAACCAAGTATCAAAAGCATCAGAGGCTCGCGACGGAGCTTGTAGCATCATCAACGTAGTGGGCGAAGACACAGCTATCGAACCAGGGAAATCGACTCAAGTAGCGGGCAAAGCAGCATTTATTGCTCTTGAACAAGCTACTCTCGACTTGCGTAATGGCGATATTGATGCGCTTGTTACAGCTCCTATCAACAAAGACAATATTCAAAGCGATACATTCACTTTCCCTGGTCACACCGAATATCTTGAAGCAGCACTCGGCGACGGCAACAAGGCATTGATGATTCTCTGCAACGAAAATGTGAGAGTAGCATTAGTAACTACACACCTACCTCTTGCACAAATTCCAAGCGCAATCACCAAAGAGGCTATCGTAGAAAAACTTGAAGCGTTTAATACTTCACTTAAAAACGACTTTGGCATCGATCACCCACGCATCGCAGTATTGTCGCTCAATCCTCACGCAGGTGAAAACGGACTTCTCGGCAAGGAGGAGCAAGAGATTATCACTCCTGCACTCGTAGAGGGTCGCGATCGCAAAATTCAATGCTATGGTCCTTATGCTGCCGACGGATTGTTTGGTAGTGGATTATATTCACGTTTTGATGGTATCTTAGCAATGTATCACGACCAAGGTCTCGCTCCATTCAAAACTATCGCAATGGAGACTGGCGTAAACTATACTGCTGGATTGCAATATGTGCGCACTTCGCCCGATCACGGCACTGGCTACGACATTGCAGGCAAGGGAGTTGCTTCGGAAGAGTCTATGCGTCAAGCAATTTATCACGCAATTGATGTGGTGCGTTGCCGTCGCAATGAGGCTTACATTCGCCGCCACCCTCTTCGCAAACAATATTTCGACCGAGGCAAAGACAATGTAGTGCTCGACCTCACAAAAGACGAACACGAAGACTAAAAATCAATATCTTCACCAATGAATTTCAAAAAGATTCTACCACCACAAATCAAATCGCGCAGAGAACGAGTAATTTTTCTCAAAGCGATGACTACGTCTCAAATTGGGGCGTGGGTTGACTTTATGGTGAGTTTAGTACTTTTTGAGTTCACCCCTCTCGGCGAAGTTTTTTCCAAAGCTATCGGAACAACCTCAGGAGGATTTACCAACTGTTGCCTCAACTATCGTTGGACCTTTAAGGGCAACGATGTAAAGAAACGCATGGTTTTTATTAAGTACCTTATGGTGTGGGTAGGTAGTTTGTGCCTCAACACCTATGGCACAGCTGTTACTTATCACTTATTGTCATCTTGGCAATGGCTAATTGATATAGGTTTCAAAAGTGCGGGATTCTTTATGGTAGCCCAAATGATTGTTTCGGGGGTTGTTTCTATATTTTGGAATATCACACTTCAACGATATTTTGTGTTTCAAGATGTTGATATAAGAGGATTCTTGCAATCGTCTCGCAAGAGAATTCAAAACAATTAAAATTCGATTCATTCCATGAACTATGCAATAATTGCTGCTGGCGAGGGGTCACGTTTGGCCCAAGAGGGTGTTGCCCTACCCAAACCCCTTGTCAATCTCAATGGCACACCTATGATTAAGCGGCTCATCGATATTTTCATGCGATGTAATGCCACTTCATTGAGCATCATCGTAAACGAGGAGATGCACCAAGTACGCGAATATCTTGAGAGTCTTGAGATTCCAGTGCCATTTCGCTTGATTGTAAAATCTACCCCTAGTTCGATGCATAGTTTTTATGAGGTGAGCCGACACTTTGAAGAGGGCAAATTCTGTCTTACTACGGTTGACACAATCTTCCACGAAGATGAGTTCAGAAAATACATTGAAGCCTTTGAAAATGACACAACTGGAGCCGATGGCTATATGGCTGTAACATCATTTATTGATGATGAAAAGCCTCTTTATATCGACACCGATAGCGATCTCAACATCACTGCATTCAAAGACGAAGCCTGGGATAGGGTAAAATTTATTTCGGGTGGCATATATGGATTGACTCCTCCAGCACTGCGAGTGCTTGAAGAGTGTATGACAAACGGTGTGTCGCGAATGCGCAACTATCAACGAGCACTGGTCGATGCTGGGTTAAAACTCAAAGCATTCCCGTTTGAAAAAATCGTTGATGTTGACCACGCAGGCGATATTGCTACTGCCGAAGCATTTGTTATGTCGCGCAAATAATTCTAATTAATCTAATTTATACATTTAAGATATATAAGTGATGGCAGAAATCACGATAGCCGGCATAATGAGAGCCGGAGCATATTCACCCAACCATATAGGCAACGACACAGCAATATTCAACGCTGTAGCCGAGCATCTTCGCAAACGAGGGTGCATCGTCAACGTGTATAGCGAGGAGCAACTCATCGCAGGTAATGTTACAGAAGATATTATTATCAACATGTGTCGTGAGCAAAAATCCATTGCCCTACTCCAACAGATGGAAGATGCTGGTAAAATCGTTATCAACTCGGGATATGGCATTGAAAATTGCACTCGCGAGCGCATGACTCGCATTCTCATGGGGAGCAATATTCCTCAACCCCAAAGCCTTATGGTCAACACCAATGAAATGATTATTGATTCACTTGAACAGGGTGGATTTAGCCAATGTTGGATTAAACGTGGTGATTTTCATGCCATACATAAAGAAGATGTGAGCTTTGTGCGACACCCCCAAGAAGCACAAGAGTTGTTGCACGAATATTTTCTTCGTGGCATTAAAAGAGCAGTAATCAATAAGCACATAGTGGGTGACTTGGTAAAATTTTATGGGGTGCAAGGAACTCCATTTTTCCACTGGTTCTACCCCTACGATTTAGGGCATAGCAAATATGGACACGAGGAGATAAATGGCAAATCGCAAGGCATTGAATTTGACATCGAACGCATGAAACATATATGTCAAGACGCAGCCGATGTGCTTGACGTAAAAATATATGGTGGCGATTGCATTATTTCGCCCGAAGGTGATATCTACATCATTGACTTCAACGACTGGCCAAGTTTTGCTCCATGTCGCGATGAAGCAGCTCCCCACATTGCAAAATCAATATTAAGTACCATCAAAGAGCGTAAACAATAATGAGCAAGGATTCTACTACAACTCAAAAATCGAGTTATCGCGACTCGTTAAAATCGATGGATACCGAGGAGACTTTCGACCTCTGGTTCTATCGCCCCATAGGGTATGCATGGGCTTGCTTGGCTAAAAAACTCGGCATCACTCCCAATGCCATTACTATTGCCGCCATTTTCCTTGGCATAGGGGCTGGCATAATGTTTTATTACAATAATATATGGCTCAACCTCGTGGGTGTGCTCCTACTCGTGTGGGCCAACTCATTTGACAGCGCCGATGGTCAACTCGCTCGCATGACAAAACAATACTCTCGTCTTGGGCGTATCCTCGACGGTGCTTGCGGCGATATATGGTTTTTGGTAATATACTTTGCAATATGTTTTCGCGTCAATGCCACAAACGAGTTTTTTGCGTCAACACCTTGGTTGATATGGACTATCGCTATCATTGCTGGCATTTTCCACGCTCAACAGGCAGCATTGGCCGATTATTATCGCAATTTTCACCTCTATTTTCTTAAAGGAGAAGAGGGTAGCGAGCTCGATAGCGTGGCACAAATAAAAGAAAAACTCGCCCAACTGTCGTGGGGCAAAAACTTTATGCAAAAACTCACACTCATAGTTTACGCCAACTATACTCGCAACCAAGAGCGCCTTACCCCTTCAATGCAACGCCTACGTGCTGCTATTGCCAAGAAATGGGGAGGCAATGTGCCCTCGCAGGAGTTTCGCGATGCATTTCGTGCAGAGTCATTACCAATGATGAAGTACACCAATATGCTTTCGTTCAACACTCGCACGTTTGCTCTATTTACAGCGATATTGATAGATATCCCTTGGTTGTATTTCGCATTTGAACTGACAGTGTTAAACATCATGCTCGTGTATATGCTTTGTTGTCATGAGCGTTTCTGCCGTCGTTTCACTAAAGAGATTGAAGATGGGAAATATTAAAGGTATAATATTTGACTATGGTGGCACTATCGACAGCCGTGGTGTGCACTGGAGCGAAATAATATGGGAGGGCTACCAGAAAGCCCAACTCGAGGTAACGAAAGAACAATTTAGAGAATGTTATGTTTATGCCGAGCGTGAATTGGCTCGCACACCACACATTCTCCCCCACCACAACTTTTATGACTTATTGCTCATAAAAATGCATATCGAACTCGGTTACCTTGCTGAGCAAAATCTCATTGAAGCATCAATCATAGATGAGAAGGCTGTGAGCATAGCGAAATATTGCTATGACTCGGCTCGACAATGTGTTGAAGAGGCTCGCCCCACGATTGAAGCTCTACACAAGGAGTATCCGTTGGTGCTCGTGTCAAATTTCTATGGCAATGTGGAGAGTGTGCTCGCCGATTTCAACATGCGCCATTATTTTAATGAGGTAGTAGAGTCGGCCGTTGTGGGTGTTCGCAAACCCGACCCTCGCATCTTTATGCTTGGCGTGGAAGCATTGGATTTATCACCCGAAAATGTGCTTGTTATTGGCGATAGCTATAAGAAAGATATTGTACCAGCCGAGACTATTGGGTGTAACGTGGCATGGATTAAAGGGAAAGGATGGACCGAAGAAGAAGATGCTGTAACCCATCCATGCATCATCACAAAATTAAGCGAAGTGCTTAAAATGGTATAAAATTTAGCCGCGATGAATTTTCCTATTTTTCTTCATTGTTTTCCCATTTATGCTAAACTCATCATTTTTTAACACCCCTTTACAGAAAAAAAGGAAGTTTTTGGTTTAAAAAATTTTGCGTCTCAAAAACAATATGTAATTTTAGGTGTTATTTCAGCAAGACACCTCTTGCTATGATTAAAAATTGAATAATAATAACTTATTTTATATAACAGAAATGAATTGTAATGTTAAAGCTGCCGATGGCAAACTTGGCGTTTTGGTTGTAGGTCTTGGCGCAGTTACCACCACATTTATGACTGGTGTTTTAATGGCTCGCAAAGGGCTTGCAAAGCCTGTTGGAGCCATGACTCAATACGACAAAATTCGTGTAGGCAAAGGTGCCGACAAAAAATATCTCAAATATGATGAAATCGTGCCTATGGCAAAACTCGACGACATCGTGTTTGGTGCTTGGGACGTATATCCCGAAAATGCTTTTGAATCGGCTATGAATTGCCAAGTTCTCAACGAAAAGGATATCCTTCCTGTAAAAGATGAACTTGAACAAATTGTGCCTATGAAGGCTGCTTTTGACAAAAACTATGCTAAGCGTCTTGATGGCAACAACATAAAGACATGCAAGGATCGTTGGGATATGACCGAGCAACTCCGTGAGGATATTCGCAATTTCAAAAAAGAGCATGGAGTGAATCGCGTAGTAGTGCTTTGGTCGGCTTCAACCGAGGTGTATGTTCCTGTAAACAAAGAGGTACACTACTCTCTCGCCACCCTCGAAGCAGCAATGAAAGCCAATGATGTAGAAAATATTGCGCCATCAATGTGCTATGCCTATGCAGCATTGGCCGAAGGTGCGCCATTTATCATGGGTGCGCCCAATACAACTGTTGACATTCCTGCTATGTGGGAAATGGCTGAAAAAAACAAATTGCCTATCGCTGGTAAAGACTTCAAAACTGGCCAAACTCTCGTTAAGTCGGGCTTTGCGCCTATTATCGGCACTCGTTGTCTTGGTCTTGCAGGTTGGTTCTCTACCAACATCCTCGGCAACCGCGATGGCCTTGTGCTTGACGAACCTGCCAACTTCCGCACTAAAGAGGTGTCTAAACTTTCTACTCTCGAGTCAATCCTCGTACCCGAAGAGCAACCCGACCTCTACACCAACTACTACCACAAAGTGCGTATCAACTATTACCCACCTCGCAACGACAACAAAGAGGGTTGGGATAATATCGACATCTTTGGGTGGATGGGTTATCCTATGCAAATCAAAATTGACTTCCTTTGTCGCGACTCTATTCTCGCAGCTCCATTGTGTCTCGACCTTGTGTTGTTGAGCGACTTGGCAGCACGCGCTGGTCGTTGGGGAACACAACGTTTCTTGAGTTTCTTCCTCAAGAGCCCAATGCACGACTACACAAAAGGGGAAGTGCCCGTAAATCACCTTTTCCAACAATACGCAATACTCAAAAACGCTATTCGCGAAATGGGTGGCTATAAACCAGACCAAGAACTTGACTAATAAGTAATTCATTAATATAATGAGAGAGGGAAGAAAAATCTTTCCTCTCTCATTTTTCATAGGATTGGGAATAGAGATAATAGACTTTGGTATTGTTTGATAGGAGCATTGTGGGTTTTAGACAGAAAGTAATTGAATTTAGGGACACGGCACGCCGTATCCGATAGGTTAAACAGGATGTAATAATTTCAGACAGAAGAACATACAAATAAATGGCTGACGCGTAGTATTTTTTTTGATAGAATGCCAAAATGAACATAATTAGCTGACGCATGAGGGATGGCATTGCCGAAGGTAATGCTTCTGGGTAGCCGGGGATTGAGCGAAGCGAAATCTCCGGTATAGGATAAGAAAGAATAGTTTCTGAAAGAATCTTTTTTGTTTGAATTATTAATTTAGACAGAATGACATAAAACACACAAACTAACACACTGAAACTCAACAAAAATAAACTTATGCCTTTCTGCTTATTATGCCTTACTGTTCTTTATTTCCCTAGGCGTGGTGTTTTTTGAACATGGCACATCATGTCCCTTAAATTTCACAACATTCCTTTCTATTTTTCTTTTTCACGTTTTTCATCACTATTTATGGGTTGATATTGAATTGTTTTTCGTATCTTTGCCAATATATTTCGTAATTTAGAAAAGTTATATACTATTATGAACATTCTTGAATTAAGCGAACAAGAAATCGTGCGTCGTGGTAGTCTCGACGAAATGCGTAAAATGGGTATTGATCCATACCCCGCAGCAGAGTACAAAGTTACCGGTTATACCGATGAAATAAAAGAAAACTTCAAAGATGACGAGCCTCATCGCGAGGTAAGCATCGCAGGTCGTATCATGAGCCGCCGCATCATGGGTAAGGCTTCATTTATTGAAATCCAAGACTCTTGCGGTCGTATTCAAGTTTACATCAGCCGCGACGACCTTTGTCCTGATGAAAACAAAGACCAATACAATGTGGTGTTCAAAAAACTCCTCGACATTGGTGACTTTGTGGGTATTGACGGCTACGTGTTCCGCACTCAAATGGGTGAAATCACCGTTCACGCTCAAAAACTCACCGTATTGAGCAAATCATTGCGTCCACTCCCTATCGTAAAAGTGAAAGATGGTGTGACTTACGACGCATTTGATGACCCAGAATTGCGTTATCGTCGCCGCTATGTTGACTTGGTTGTTAACGACGGCGTGAAAGATATCTTCATCAAGCGCAACAAGGTGTATACATCTATGCGCAACTATTTCAACGAACATGGTTACATGGAAGTTGAAACTCCTATCCTTCAATCAATCCCTGGTGGTGCATCGGCTCGCCCATTTATCACTCACCACAATGCGCTTGATATTCCTTTATATCTCCGTATTGCCGACGAGTTATATCTCAAACGCCTCATTGTAGGTGGTTTTGAGGGTGTTTACGAGTTCTCAAAGAACTTCCGTAACGAGGGTATGGACCGCACTCACAACCCTGAGTTTACTTGTATGGAAATTTACGTTTCTTACAAGGACTACAACTGGATGATGGACTTTACCGAAAAAATGATTGAACGCATCGCTCTTGAAGTGAATGGCACTACACAAGTGAAGGTTGGCGACAACATCATCGACTTCAAGGCTCCTTATAAACGCGTGACAATGATTGATGCTATCAAAGAGTTTACTGGCATCGACATTTCGGGCATGGATGAGGTACAACTCCGCGATGTGTGCAAGCAACTCGGCATCGAAGCCGACGAAACTATGGGTAAAGGTAAACTCATCGACGAAATCTTTGGCGAAAAATGTGAAGGCAACTACATTCAACCTACATTCATCATCGACTATCCTATCGAGATGTCGCCATTGACAAAACGTCACCGCAACAATCCTGAGTTGACCGAACGTTTTGAATTGATGGTTAATGGTAAAGAACTTGCCAACGCTTATTCAGAACTTAATGACCCAATTGACCAATATGAACGCTTCGTAGAGCAAATGCGCCTCGCAGAAAAGGGCGACGACGAAGCGATGATTATCGATAAAGACTTTATTCGCGCTCTTGAATATGGTATGCCTCCTACATCGGGTATGGGTATCGGTATGGACCGTCTTGTTATGCTCATGACTGGTCAAACAACTATTCAAGAGGTGTTGTTGTTCCCACAAATGCGTCCCGAAAAGACTCAACGTCGCGACAAAGAGGAAGCATACACTGCAATCGGCGTACCTGCTGAATGGGTTGCTCCTATGCAAAAGGCTGGCGTGCTCACTGTTGACGCTCTCGCCGAAGCAGGCGCTGGCAAACTCCACCAAGACCTCTGTGGCATCAACAAAAAGTATAAACTCGAATTGAAAAATCCTACAATCGACGATGTAACAGCGTGGATTGAAAGCGCAAAGAAATAATTTCTTTGCAAGTTTTTCACTAAAAAGTTTATACCTTAATATTTACCAAAAAATACGCTAATGAATTTCCCTGGAAAAATAGCAGTGATGGGTGGCGGTAGCTGGGCTACCGCTCTCGCCAAGCTGTTGCTTGAAAACTGCGAGATGATTACATGGTATATGCGTCGCGATGACCGTATCGAAGATTTCAAACGCCTACGTCATAATCCCGCTTATCTCACCGATGTGCACTTTGATGTGCAACGCATCGAATTTTCAAGCGACATCAACAAAGTGTGCTCTGAATGCGACACTTTGCTCATGGTGATGCCATCACCCTACTTTAAGGACCACCTCGCTAAACTCACTGTTGACATTAGCGACAAATATATTGTATCGGCGGTGAAAGGTATCGTTCCCGACGAAAATGTATTGATTACCGACTATATGATTGAGAAATATGGTGTACACCGCGACCACATGTTGGTGGTTGGTGGCCCATGCCATGCCGAAGAGGTGGCTCTTTCTCGTTTATCATACCTCACCGTGGGTGGACACGACCTTGAACATGCCGAAAAATTTGCTGCGTGTCTCACAAGTCGCAACACTCACACCATCACATCCGACGACGTTGACGGCATTGAATATGCTGCCGTGCTCAAAAATGTTTACTCTATCGCTGCTGGCATTGTGCACGGCATGAAGAAAGGTGACAATTTCTCGGCTATGCTCGTGGCAAATGCAATACGTGAAATGGAACGCTTCCTCGAGGTTGCGGCTCCTCGCAAACGCCAAATTTGCGACTCGGTTTACCTTGGCGATCTCCTCGTGACATCTTACTCACGTTTTTCACGCAACCACAACTTTGGGGCTCTCATCGGTAAGGGTTACTCAGTGAAAGTAGCAAAAATGGAGATGGAACAAATCGCTGAAGGCTACTATGGCACTAATTGCATATACGAAATTAATAAAAAATACAATGTCGATACCCCTATCCTTAATGGTATGTATGACATTCTTTATCGTAATGTGAGAGCCGAAAGAGCTATTCGCGAAATTGCTGAAACATTTGTATAACAATAAGCATTATAATCATATCATATATTATATTTTGAAAAAATTTACTACAATGAAGACTATAAAAATAAACACTAAAGATGTGCTCGGCACTGTGTCGCAAGCACAAATCGAAGCCCTCGACGCTGCTGCTGCCGATGGTCTTGAAAAACTTCATAACGCATCGGGCGAAGGTAACGACTTCCTCGGTTGGCTCGACCTTCCCTCTCGCACATCGGCTGAATTGCTCGATGACATCATTGCTACAGCTCAAGCACTTCGCAACGATTGCGAGGCTGTTGTTGCAATCGGTATCGGTGGTAGCTACCTCGGTGCTAAAGCCGTTATCGAAGCTCTTAGCGACTCATTTGCCGCTTATCAAGGTGGCAATGGTCCCGCAGTGCTCTTTGCTGGTCAAAACATTGGCGAAGATTATCTCTACGAACTTCAAAACTATCTCAAGAATAAGAAATTTGGCATCATCGTAATCTCCAAATCGGGAACTACTACTGAGCCAGCTATCGCATTCCGTCTTCTCAAAGCTCAACTCGAAGAGCAAATGGGCAAGGCTGAAGCTGCTCGTCGCATCGTAGCAATCACCGACGCAAAACGTGGTGCACTCCGTCAACTCGCTACCGAAGAGGGTTACAAAACATTCGTTATCGACGACAATGTGGGTGGCCGTTTCTCTGTTCTAAGCCCAGTGGGATTGCTCCCTATCGCTGTGGCAGGATTCGACATCAAAGCCCTCATGCAAGGTGCTATCGACATGGAAAATGCCACTAAAGAACACTCAAAAGATAACATCACCGAGATTTACGCTAAAACTCGCAACGCGCTTTACAACGCCGGCAAGAAAATCGAAATTCTTGTGAACTATAACCCAAAACTTCACTATTTT
>JAFOYQ010000064.1 GCA_017424575.1 Muribaculaceae bacterium | reverse complement strand
AACGGTGCGCTCCCCTGTACGGAAGTCTACATAGACAAGACCGAACCGTGGGTCATACCCCAAGGCCCACTCGAAGTTATCAGTCAGTGTCCAATACTGATACCCAAGTAATAAATTAACCAAAAATAAATAATATGAAGAAATTATTATTGTCATTATTAACATTTACTGCAATTATGACACAAGCACAAAATCCATTCTTCCAGGAGTTTGGCACATACAAAGAAGCTACTCCGTTTAGTAAAATCAACAATAGTCACTATGAAGAGGCTATTGATAGAGGTATCGCACTTGCACAACAAGAGATTAATGCTATTGTAAATCAACGCTCTCGTCCAGATTTTGATAATACAATTGTAGCATTAGAAAATGTAGGTGCAGATCTTAATAGAGTATTAAATGTATTTTATCCACTAATGTCGGCACATAGTGATGATGAAATGATGCAAATCTCTTTGACAGTTTCTGCAAAATTAAGTGAATATTCTACAAGTATCAGCCTCAATGAAGGTTTATGGAATAGAGTAAAAGAGGTATACGAAAATCGTGCAATGTTTAATCTTGATACTGAAGACCAAATGTTGCTACAACGCACCTACGATTCATTTGCTCGTTCTGGTGCTAATCTTAAGGGTGAAAATCGTGAAACATATCGTAAACTTTCTGCTGAGTTGTCTGAATTAACAACAAAGTTTGGTCAAAACGTATTGAAAGAACTCAATACATACGAAATTTGGTTAACAAAAGATGACCTTGAGGGATTACCTGAAAGTTCGGTTGAAGCAGCAGCTCTTGCCGCTAAAGAAAAAAATCGCGAAGGAGAATATTTGTTTACTCTTGCACAACCTACATATACTGCATTTATGAAATATTCTTCACGTCAAGATTTACGTGAGAAAATGTATCGTCTTTATAATGGTCGCAATCAAAAAGGTGAATATTCTAACGTTGATGTTATGAAGCGTATTGTTGAATTACGTCATCAAATCGCTAACCTTTTGGGATATAAATCACATGCTCAATATAGTCTTGAGCGCACAATGGCACAAAATGTAGACAATGTATATGGATTACTTGACCAACTTCGTGACGCATACCGTCCAGCACAACAAGCAGAATTTGCCGCCATTGAAGAGTATGCTTCTAAATTAGAAGGTCGTGAAATCAAGATGCAACCATGGGATTATAGTTATTATTCAAATAAACTTAAGAATGCTAAATACAGCTATAGCGAAGAAGAATTACGCCCATATTTTGAACTTAATAATGTAATTGATGGTGTATTTGGTCTCGCTACAAAACTTTATGGTTTGAAATTTACTAAAATTGATAACGTAGATGTGTATCATGCTGATGTGACAGCATTTGAGGTTACTGATGAAAATGGCGAATATGTAGGTTTGATTTATACCGACTTTTTCCCTCGTGCAAGCAAGCGTCCTGGAGCATGGATGACTGGTTTCAAAGATCAATCTAACTTAAATGGAGTAATGACACGTCCTCATGTGTCAATTGTAATGAATTTTACAAAACCAACTGCTGATAAACCTTCATTGTTGACTCCTTATGAAGTTGAAACTTTCCTTCATGAATTTGGACATGCCCTTCATGGACTTTTGGCTAATACAAAATACGCGTCAATGTCGGGTACTTCGGTATATCGTGATTTTGTTGAACTTCCATCTCAATTCAATGAAAACTACTTGACTGAAAAAGAATTCCTTGATGGATTTGCTAAGCACTATCTCACTGGAGAACCAATCCCACAAGAAATGATTGATAGAATTATTGCTTCATCACAATATGGTGCTGCTTATGCATGTCTTCGTCAGTTGTCATTTGGTTACCTTGATATGGCATGGCACACTACTACATCAAAGATTGAAGATGCTGCTCAATTTGAAAATGAAGCGATGAAAGGTGTTGAAATGTTTACACCAGTTGATGGTTGTGCTCTTTCTCCTCAATTTAGTCATATCTTCTCAGGTGGATATGCTGCTGGATACTATAGTTATAAGTGGAGTGAAGTGCTTGATGCTGATGCTTTCTCAATGTTCTTGAAAAATGGTATATTTGACAAAGAAACAGCCGATTCATTCCGTAAAAATATTTTGATGATGGGCGGTACAGAAAATCCTGCCGAACTATATCGTAGATTCCGTGGTCAAGATCCATCAATTGATGCTCTTCTTATTCGCGATGGTATTAAGAAATAATTACTAAATATATCCAATATTAAAGGTGTGCTGTTGGGGCACACCTTTTTTGTATGTATAAATTAAAAAAAAAGTCTGTCGTTTATGCGGCAGACTTATACAAGTTAAAGACTTAGAATCTTAGTCAATGCTGTTGTTGATGGGTTTGTCGCAACAATTCGACCAGTAGGGTCGATGAGAAGAGTGTTGTACCCATCTTCAAGATGAAATGTTCGCTTGATTTTATTTGCTTCATCACCTTGAACATTAAATTGTGTTCTTGCATTAAGATTATCTCGTTTTACAATCTCTTTGAAAAGTCCTTCGCTTTTATCAAAGTTAATTGATACGAAACAAAATTGTTCTTCTGCATTTACTTGTTTAGTAAATGATGTGTACTCATTGCAAGCCACTCGCGATATAGCATCGGTTGATGACCAGAATGAAAGTAGTACATATTTCCCTTTCAACTCCTCAAGAGAGAGCGTTTCTTTCTCGTAGTCGAGAGTTAGAGATGGTGCAATATAACCATTATTTGCATCAATAACTTTATCGGTATGAGCTGAAACGGAAATCAAAAGAACTACAAAAAACACAATGAAAATCATTGTTTTTTTCATTCTATAAGTTTTAGTTTTACACTCAGAATTCTACTCGATTTATCAAACAAACCAATACGAATTCTTGCCGATTTTCGGCGATAGGCATCATCTCTATGACTGCCTGGTTTTGAAAACCAGTGCAAAGTTAGTCATTTTTTTTCAAATAACCAAATCACTAATTTTTGTAACTATCCTATTATGTGGTAGATATGCCTTTTGAAGTGTCCCTAAGGATAGTGATTACTGTTTAACTACAGTAGTATCTCTATTTTCATCAATCAAAATCGATTCTGTAGAGGACGCTTTGGTTACATCGATATTTGTTGAATCAATGTTGGTTTCTACTATACGTATTGCGTTAATTGAGTCACGTATTGCTTTCTCCCTTTCAGCTCTTTCAATTGAATCTTTTTGCGCTTTCTCTTTAAAATATGCTTTCTTGAATTCAAAAAACTCATCGGGATTTGTTATGATAGAGTCAGGGAGTATGAGTGCTGGCTTATCGATTTGTGCCTTTTGATTTGTTTCAACATCTTTTTTTCCTGGATTTACAATAATAGGCATACCTTTTTTAGCAAATTTGTATAGGTATAGGATTTCTTCATTTTGGATGCGTATGCAACCATGGCTACAACGGCGACCAATTGAGTAGCGTGCATTTGTGCCATGAATACCAATTTGAGTTGTTACGCGAATAAAGCGTGGTCCAAATTGCCCTTTTATAGGTGAGGTATAACCATAGTCGTCGGTATATAACCAATCAGTGCTATCAAATCTACCACCACACAAAAAATACCCTTCAGGAGTGCGACAATCAGCCTTTTTTTGTTTATGTCCATAGTTTCTGCCACAAGCCATTTTGAAATTTAATTTTCGGCGACCAAATTTATCATACAATATTACCATCATTGTATTTTTATCAACTATGATGAAATTATCATAATTATTATTAATGAGGCGTTGTGCATAGGGGAGATGTTGTTCAACAAGATTAGGTAATATTCCCTCGGCATATTTATCCCAATCATCTGAGATTTTCATATATTCTATTGCTTCTTCAGCAGAGCAATTGATAGATAAGCTATCAGTTGAACTCTTAACTAAAATATTTTCATCATGAACAGTGTCATTAAGAATTGAGTCGTATGGATTATACTCAGTTTGAGAACTTCCCTTGCATGATGTCAAAAAAGAGAATGAAAAGAATGTTATTAAAATAGAAACTATATGAAATTTCATAGTTAATTTAGTGTAAAATTATATGATTAAATTTATACTGAAGCTTTGCGATATAAAACTATTGCTATAATTGTGTAAATGATATTTGGTATCCACATAGCTACCCTTGGAGATGTTAACCCTGAAACTGCAAACGACGATGTTACGGTCATAAATAGGATATAACTGAAACTTAATACAAGTCCTATTCCAATGTTTAGTCCCATTCCTCCTTTTACTTTTTTAGAAGATAGGGCCATACCAATAACAGTTAGTATAAATGCAGCTGCACACATTGCATATCGTTTCTCTTTTTCAATTTCAAAAGATTTTATATTTGCTACACCTCGTTGCTTTTGGCGATTAATATAGTCATTGAGTTGAGGTGACGTCATCTTTTCGTGATCATTTTTAGCAATCAAGAAATCTTTGGGCTCGAATGGTATAATAGTGTCAAGTTCGCGTCCTGTTCTAATTTCCTCACGAGTTTCGTTAAAATCGCGTATTTCATAATCTCTTACTTGCCAGTTATAAGCAGTATCCCATTTTATTGTCTGCGCTGAAAGTCGAGATTTAAGTTTTTTATTTTCAAAAGATTCAAGCGAAAACTTATAACCAATACGAGTTGTGTTGTCATATCGACTCATATAGGCAATTTGTCCAGGTGCAACCTGTAGCATAATATTATTGCCATATTCAACGCGTTTGTTTTTTACATAAGTGTTAGTAAACTCAATACGTTCTATGTTGGCTGGAGGTATAATATATGCACTTAGTACAAACGAACTTATAGCAATAACAGTAGCTGAAACCATATAGGGGAGGAGTAGTCGTTTGAAACTTACTCCAGCTGAGAGCATTGCGATAATTTCTGAATTGTCGGCAAGCTTTGACGTAAAAAAGATTACGGCAATAAATGTGAAAAGAGGACTAAATTGGTTGGCAAAGTAGGGGAGAAAATTTAAGAAATAGTCAAATATAGTTTCATTAAGAGGAGCCTTAAGAAACGCATCAAGTTTTTCGTTGATATCAAACATAATAGTAATTGCCAAAATTAGAATAATGGCAAAAACATACGTACCAAGAAATTTCTTGATTATATATCTATCTAATCTATTTAAATATTTCATTTATTTTATAAACGACGAGTAACGCGTTCAACCATTTCAGTTTTCCATATCTTGAAATCGCCAGCAATAATATGCTTTCTTGCTTCTTGAACAAGCCATAAATAAAATGCAAGATTATGTATTGAAGCAATTTGCATTGCTAAAATCTCTTGACTGATAAATAAATGTCGTAAATAAGCCTTACTGTACATGCGATCAACATAGCTTGGCCCATCTTCTTGGATTGGACTGAAATCATTAGCCCATTTTTTATTGCGCATGTTCATAATGCCATTTGCGGTGAATAACATACCGTTACGTCCGTTGCGAGTTGGCATTACGCAGTCCATCATATCTACTCCTCGGTCAATTGCTTCAAGAATATTTGCTGGAGTTCCTACGCCCATTAAATAGCGAGGTTTATCTTTTGGAAGAATTTCATTAACAACCTCAATCATGTCATACATCACTTCAGCAGGCTCGCCCACGGCAAGGCCTCCGATTGCATTACCATCTGCTCCTAATTCGGCTACTGTTAACGCCGATTGTCGGCGAAGTTCAGGATAAGTACAACCTTGTACGATTGGAAAATATGCTTGACTGTATCCATATTTACCTTCGGTTTCTTTATAATGTTTCCATCCACGCATCAACCAACGAGTAGTAAGGCCAAGTGATTTTTTAGCATAGTCATAATCTGCAGTTCCTGGAGGGCACTCGTCCAATTGCATCATTATATCAGCACCGATTGAGCGTTGTATATCAACAATACTTTCAGGTGTGAATAGGTGTTTAGAACCATCTATATGACTGCGAAAATATGCACCTTCTTCTTTTAATTTGCGATTTGATGAAAGCGAGAATACTTGAAAACCTCCACTATCGGTAAGAATAGGACGATCCCATCCGTTGAATTTATGTAATCCACCAGCTTGTTCTAATATTTCTATGCCTGGGCGTAGATAAAGATGATAAGTGTTGCCAAGAATTATTTGTGCTTTGACATCTTCTTTCATCTCATGCATGTGCACAGCCTTAATAGCGCCGAGGGTGCCCACCGGCATAAAAATAGGTGTTTCAATCTGGCCGTGGTCAGTAGTGATTATTCCTGCACGGGCATTACTATCTTTAGTTGTTGCTTGTAATAAAAAATCCATGATGCAAAGTTACTGCAAATTCTCCACATATTCCCTATATTAGCAGGTTATATGCTGAATTTCTATTATATTCGGTCTAGGACTGTTGAGATTAAGTCATTAATAGCTGTCTTGTAGTTGGGAGTTGCATTGTGATTCATTCGATTGGCGATAATTGTACACACAGTCATTGCTTTGTGCCCTAATAGTTTTGCAAATCCTTGTAATGGTGCACTCTCCATTTCATAATTAGTGATTTTACGACCATTAAATTCAAATTGTTCAATTTTGCTGTTTAATTCAGGGTGAGCAAGTGGCAATCTTAATTCACGTCCTTGTGGCCCATAAAAACCTACTGCTGATATTGTATTTCCTCTAGCCATATCAGTGCCTCCTATGCGATTTACTAATTCAGCATCAGCATCTACTACGTATGGTTTTGCCCATTGTGGATGCCAATTAACCGCTTCACATAACGCTTTTTCAAAATCTAAATCAGCAACGCTATTTCGCCCTGCATAGAAATTTAGAACACCATCAAACCCTATAGCTTTTTCAGCAATTACAGGTGTGCCAATTTTTAGCTCTGGTTGAAGAGCCCCAGACGTGCCAATTCGTATCATCGTAAGAGTGCGATGATTTTCTTTAATTTGTCGTGTTTTGAAATCAATATTAGCCAGTGCGTCAAGTTCATTGATAACAATGTCAATATTATCTGGCCCGATGCCATGGCTTAGTGCCATAATTTCTTTCCCTTTGTAAGTTCCTCCTATAGTATGGAATTCACGAGAGGTAACTTCAAATGTTTTTGTGTCAAAATATGACGCAATCATATCAACTCTGCTTGGATCACCACATAATATGATGTTATCACAAAGTTGGTCGGGGTGAATGTGTAAATGAAAAATTGATCCATCAGGATTTATTATCATTTCTGAATCAGATATAATTTTGTTAGCCATTTTAGTATATATTTAGTGATTAATTTATTCTATTAAATATTATGCAATATCATATCTTCCACCTGGATAATTAACAAGGAGTCCTCTAAACTCCATATCAATTAATGTAGAAGAGAGCTTCGAAAAAGGTATGTTTATGCCTACCGAAATTTCATTAGCCGAAGATAACGGATTATCCTCAATAAATGACATAATTAATTGTTCTTCTTCTGTTAAGTCAGAGAATAATTGAGTTTGAGTCCCCTCATGTGGTTTTGCGGTCCATCTCATTGTATCAATTATATCTTGTGCTGAGGTTATAAGTGCTGCACGACCTGTAGCGATGAGATGATTACATCCATGGCTATAAGGGTCGTTTGCTCTTCCTGGTAAAGCTAATACATCACGATTGTAGCCATCTGCAATCCCAGCAGTAACAATAGCTCCACCTTTTTTTGCCGATTCAGCAATTAAAATACAATCACATAGTCCTGCAACGATGCGATTGCGAGCTAAAAAGTTACCACGATGAATAGTGTCGGTAGAGGTATAATCGGTAATTAGCATACCATTATTCTTTACCATATCAGCAGCTATATTTCTGTGTGCAGCGGGATAAATAGTATTTAATCCATGAGCAAGAACACCTATGGTGGGAATATTGTTTTTAAGAGCAGCTCGATGTGCTGCAATGTCAATGCCATAAGCCAATCCGCTGACAATGATTAAATTTTCGAGGCGTTGAGATAGCTCTTCAATAATTCGCTCGGTCATATCCACACCATAGTGAGTAGCATGGCGGGTGCCGACAACGCTAATGATATGCGCTGAATTTAGATTGCAATCTCCTAGTGTATAGAGCATCAATGGCGCATCGTCACATTCGTTCAAGCGTTGAGGAAAATCCTCATCTTTGAAATAGATGGGCTTTATGTTGTTTTTTGTTACGAATTCTAACTCTTGCTTTGCTCTTTCGATTAATTGGTGCCGATAGGAGTCATCGGTATATTTGACTTTCTTTCCAATTAACATTTCCAACACTCGAGATGGAGCATTGAAAAATTCCTCTTCCGAACCAATTCTTGACAAAAGTTCGTTGGCAATAACGCGAGTATTACCTCTAATGAGAGAAAAAGCTATACGATATATCAATTCGTTATAATTCATTGATTGAGATATTTTTCAAATCTTTGAGCAAGAACATCTCCACGACTTAATTTCCCATTTTCAATGCATACACATATAACACTTGCTTTAACAACTGGAGTGCCATCTGGTTTGTAAATGTCTTGTTGAAATATGAACCGTGCACCTTGTCTTTCTAAGTTTAATTTGCTAATCATTTCTTCGCCAAGTCCAAGAGGAGTTAGGTATTCAATTTCAACTTTACGAAGCACTGGATCTATTCCTTGAGAATGCATCTCACGAAATGAGAAGCCTGCTTGATGACAGAACTCGTGTCGAGTATGTTCAAGATAATGAAGATAGTTAGCATTATTTACAATGCCCTCAGAATCTACTTCATAATCACGCACTTTTATAGGTAATTCAAATATGTAATTATCGTTACTGCTCATATTCTATAGAATTAAATCGTAAAGTTATAAAATTTGTGTTTTTTTATCAAGTCTATTGGCTAAATAGTTTAATAAAAAAGAAAGGGAACCACATTTTGCAGTTCCCTATATACTAAATTACTATTTTTGATGTTTTTATGCCATTATTGGTTTCGACCTGTATAATATAAATCCCAGCTGGTAGTGATTCTATAGAAATAGTTTCATTGTTTAATGTACCACTATATTTATTGTTTGCAACGACAACTCCATTTGAGTTATATATTGAAATGTTTTTAATTAGTTGATCGGTCGAAATATTAAGAACATTATTGTTATTTGAAATGGTCATTTCATATTTTGTTTTGATGCCTTCAATTCCTGTAGTTTCGCCAAGAACGAAAGAACAAACGTAGTTTATATTATCTGTATTACCTTTTATAATAGAATTATTTGCATATATATTTACTAAATATTTATGCCCCACAATTCCATTATAAGGAAATGAGAAAGTTAATTCTTTATTCTCTTTATTTTCAAGCATCGCAAATTCGGAAATTCCTCCACAATATTCGTAATCAATATCTTCGTCCCATGTGTGGAAGGTTATGGCATCTTTGAATATTGCACCATTGTTAATAAGATTAAGTGTAAATGATAAATTGTCTTCGGTTGACGAATTTACTTTTGGCGCTTTTGTGAATGCTAATGCAGGAGACCCAGTACCAACTGGGTATAATGTTGCGGTTCCAATTTGTCCAATCTGGAATGCTGAATTTTCACTCGCATCGCCAAATAGATATATATAACATGGAGTTTCTGCAGTAATAGAAACACCATCGGCAAGAGAAATCATTGTGTATTCAAATGGGATATCTTTAGTTTCTCCAGCTTGTATATTAGTCATTACAGTGCCACTTAATGCAAGTATTTTTCCGGTATTGTCGGCAAATACTAATATCATATCACCAAGATATTCAGCTCCATTATTCTTAACTTTAGCTTTAAGTGAGGCAACACGATTTACATATAGTTTGTCATTTAACTCAAACCCAGCAGGAAGTAGATCGGGAACAGAAGTAGGATCGTATTTTACTTTAGTTGCCTTGCCCCCTGATACAGTCATATACACATATTCTGCAGTGCCAAGAAGGGTTGGTATTGCCTCCCATGTTGAAGTAGTTGATGGTTTAATAGCGAGACTCACCTTGTATTCTCCATCGTTTAAATATGAAGCGAATGTGTTTGCTGCATAGCTTATCGTGTTGTAATAGTATAATGAATTAAGTGTTTTATTTGAGAGAAATTGAATGCGTTGTGTTGTTCCATTACTTAATGACTCAAATTGGAATGCAACACTAAATGACGCGACACTCCAGTTGTAGTTTATAATGCGATTTGCTGTGACGATGTAACCATTAGTCACATCTTCACTAATAGTGATACCATCGCTTGTGATTTCAAAACTTGGTGATGATGATTCTTGTGCAGGTTGAACACCAATACTCATGCCTTGATTATAGTTGTAGCCTCCAGCACCACCTCCAATGCCAAGTTCCCCAGGATTTAATGCTGTTGTAACGAAATATCCATTAGAATTTCCTCCCCAGCCCCAATTGAAGTGAAAGTATCCGTCTTTATTATAGCCATCAATAATAAATGCATGACCACCTCCAGATCCAATCCCTCGATATAAAATAGGACGTTTGTTGTTTATTTCATTAATGATAGTTGCATTCCAGTCGGCAAGTTTGTAGTAATCACGAGTGAGGTGTTCCATCCCTTGGTCATATCCGAAATAATTATATAGACCAGCAACTTGATCAAAAGCAGAGGCTCCACTGCCTCCTTTTTCAGATAAGTTATATTTCATATTACAAGAGATTCCACAGTCATACATTAACTTTGCTACAGCATTCTTTTGTGTTGAGGTGCTGTTGTTATCATATGTTTCAGTCATATTATCCCAATCATATACAGATTTAGAAAAATCCATTGAAAGGGTTTTATCCCCATTTTCCCACAAATAAGAATTTGACCCTTGACCATTTGAGGGCCATTTGTAGTAACGCATCACTTGTGCTGTAGCTGTAGCCACGCAGCCTGTTACAGTGTGTTCGGCCTCTCCTTTTGAGTTAGTTAGAGTGGGGCATAGTGAGTTATATGGGTGTCCTTGGTCCCAAGATATATTTCCTAATAATGGAGATACACTTGTAGCGAATGGTTGGATTGACGCTGTAGAATTTAGCCCATTTTTAATAGCATAGTCGATTTCTCGTTGATATTGCTCCAACCACCATTTGAAGTTTGTAGGTATATTATCATTGTTAAATTCTCCCGTGTTGCTATACCCTAATATCTCAGTTGAGACACAATCATCGGCTGCAACAATAATAAAACCATCATGTTCACCTTTATTAAATACATATAGACAATTCTTATTAATGTCAACAGCAGATTTTGCCGTATGTGCCAATGTTAATTGGCTAATGGGTTGAGAATGAGATGATTTTGTAGTAGATTGTTGCAAGAAATTTGTTGCAATAGTTAATGCTTCTTTTGAATTAAGTTGTTTTGCATTGGTTGTCGGGCAAATTAAAATAATGATTGCAAGGACAACTGTGCCGTAAAATAGCTTTTTCATTTTAATTAATAGGGTTTTATTTTGTTGGTAGGATTTATTTTTGACAAAGGTAATAAAAATGTATAATATTAGGTATTTTATTGCTAACTTTGTGAAAATTTTATAAATATGAGACAACGAATTATATTAATATTAGGAATGGCTATGTGTGCAGCAAGTTATTCATTTGCTTGTACATCAGCTATTATAAGTGCAAAAGCATCAAAAACTGGACGACCTTTGTTATGGAAAAATCGTGATACTGGCACAGAACATAATTTTGTGGAAAAAGTAGAAGCAAAAGATGGTAATTATGCCTATGTAGCCCTATATAATGGCGGTGATTCTACGTTGCGTGATGCATGGTTAGGTATGAACGAGGTGGGATTTGCAATTATGAATACTGCTTCATATAACTTAGCTCCTGATACAGCAAAACTTAAAGATCAAGAAGGGTATGTGATGAGTCTTGCATTAAAAAAGTGCCGTACACTTGCTGACTTTGAAACGCTATTGGATACTATTTCAAAACCAATGGGCGTTCAAGCCAACTTTGGTATGATAGATGCCACTGGCGATGGAGCATATTATGAGACTAACGATTATACATATACTAAATTTTCATTGAGTGATGCTGAAGACGGAGTTTTAGTTCGCACAAATTATTCCTACACAGGCGAAGAGGGTGGTGGTTATGGTTATATTCGTGAAGATAATGCTTGGCATTTACTAGAACCATATATTAAAAATAAAAGCATTGAAGCATCAACGTTTACAGATGAAATTTCCCGTTCATTTTACCACTCATTAAAAGATCGTGATGTTGCTAAAGGGGAAGATCGTTGGATTGTTGACCAAGATTATATTCCTCGTCGCACTACAAGTGCATCTGTTGTAATGGAAGGAATACTCCCTGATGAAGATCCTTCATTGTATATGATGTGGACTGAGATTGGTTATCCACCTTGTTCTTACACATTGCCTGTTATGATTGACTATTTGCCGCAAGAACTTCGCCCACAAGGTAAAGAGTGGAGAAGTCAGTTATGTAATGAAATTATCGAAAAAAAACACAAAGTATTTTCGATTAAACGTGGTAGTGGAAAACATTATATTGACATGAATGCAATTCGTGCATTCTCAATTGAAGGTAAGAAGAGAAGCCTTGAAAATTACAAAAAAGGCTATAAAATGCGTGAAGAAAAAGCTAAACAATTGAAGAAATGAGCGCTGCAATTACAACAATAATATTTTTGATAATCTCAAATGTCTTTATGACATTTGCATGGTATGGGCATTTGAAATTACAAGCCACTGGAACTGCTTCAAATTGGCCTTTATATATAGTTATTCTTTTTTCATGGGGAGTTGCCTTTTTTGAATATTGTTTTCAAGTCCCTGCTAATAGAATAGGTTTTGAAGGAAATGGGGGCCCGTTTTCGCTTATTCAATTAAAAGTGATGCAAGAGGTTATTACTCTTGTAGTATTTGTGCTATTTAGCGTTTTTGCATTTGAAGGTACTGAAATACGATGGAATCATATTTTAGCATTCTGTTTTCTCGTAGCTGCAGTATATCTCGTATTTATGAAATAGGTCGTATAATTGCATAAATAATGAAAATTTACCCCAAAATTCTTGGAATTTTGGGGTTTGTTGTATATATTTGTGAAACAAATCTTACCATTAAAAACATTATATTATGGATGTAAATCGCATTTTAGATGATCTAAGGGTTAAGCACCCTGGTGAAAATGAATATCTTCAAGCAGTTGAAGAGGTGTTATTATCAGTTGCTGATGTATATAATCAACACCCCGAATTTGAAAGAAATCGCATTATTGAGCGAATGGTTGAACCCGACCGCATTGTAACTTTCCGTGTTACATGGCTTGATGACAAAGGTGATGTGCAGACAAACCTTGGTTATCGTGTGCAGTTTAATAACGCACTTGGCCCATATAAAGGTGGTATTCGTTTCCATGCATCAGTTAACTTATCTATCTTGAAGTTCCTCGGTTTTGAGCAAACATTCAAAAACGCTTTGACTACTCTTCCAATGGGTGGAGGTAAAGGTGGCTCAGACTTTTCTCCACGCGGCAAGAGCGATCGTGAAATTATGCGTTTCTGCCAAGCATTTATGATTGGGTTATGGAAAAATCTCGGACCCGATCGAGATGTCCCCGCTGGTGATATCGGTGTAGGTGGTCGCGAAGTGGGATACATGTATGGCATGTATAAGAAACTTGTTGAGGAGCATAATGGCACATTCACAGGTAAAGGTCTTGATTTTGGTGGATCATTGATTCGCCCAGAGGCAACTGGTTTTGGCGCTTTGTATTTTGTTGAAAATATATTAGCAAAACGTAACGATTCAATAGCAGGTAAAACTGTCGCAATCTCAGGTTTTGGAAATGTTGCGTGGGGCGCAGCTCTTAAGGCTACCGAATTAGGCGCTAAGGTGGTTACAATTTCGGGTCCTGATGGATATATTTATGACCCAGATGGAATTAGTGGAGAAAAAATCGATTATATGCTAGAACTTCGTGCATCGGGTAATGATATAGTAGCTCCTTACGCCGAAGAATTCCCTGGTGCTAAATTCTATGAAGGTCGCAAACCTTGGGAACAAAAAGTTGATATTGCTCTTCCATGTGCTACTCAAAATGAATTGAACGGAGAAGACGCTCAAATGCTTATTGACAATAATGTTATGCTTGTCGCAGAGGTGTCTAACATGGGTTGCACTCCTGAAGCAATTAACGCATTTGTTGAGTCTCGCACAATGTATGCTCCTGGTAAAGCTGTTAATGCTGGTGGTGTTGCAACATCAGGACTTGAAATGAGTCAAAACGCTATGCACTTACAATGGAGTGCTGAAGAGGTTGACGAAAAACTCAAAGGTATTATGAAAAATATTCATGAGCAATGTGTTAAATATGGAGTTGAGGCAGATGGTTATATCAACTACATGAAAGGCGCCAACATTGCAGGCTTTATGAAAGTAGCCAATGCTATGATGGGGCAAGGAGTGATATAATTTGTAATTATATAATAAAAAATCCCGAATGCAATTGCACTCGGGATTTTTTATTATTATAAGATTGCTTAATCTAATTTGTGGATAACGAGACCTGAGCGAAGTTTTGGCTCAAACCATGTTGTTTTTGGTGGCATAATGTTGCCAGTATCGGCAATATTCATTAATTGATCCATAGAAACAGGATAGAGTGCGAGTGCCATAGCCATTTCGCCACTATCTACACGACGTTTCAATTCGCCGAGTCCACGAATACCACCAACAAAGTCAATACGTTTATCGCTACGGAGGTCAGTAATGCCGAGGATGTCGCGAAGAATCAAATCAGAAGAGATTGTAACGTCAAGAACTCCAATAGGGTCAGCATCGTTGTAGCGACCTTCTTTAGCTGTCAATGAATACCACTCACCGCTAAGATAGAGTGAGAAATTGTGAAGGGATACGGGTCGATATTCTTCACATCCTTTCTTTTCTACAATAAAATCTTTTTCAAGAAGTGCCAAAAATTCTTCTGCACTATGTCCGTTGAGATCTTTAACTACACGGTTGTAGTCAATGATTTTCAAGTGAGAGGCTGGAAAGCATACTGCTAAGAAGTAGTTATATTCTTCATTTCCAGTGTGGTTTGGATTTTGTTGTGCTTTCTCGTTTCCAACAAGTGCTGCTGCTGCTGTACGGTGGTGACCGTCGGCAATGTATAAGTAAGGTATATTAGCAAATTCCTTAGTAATAGCTTCAATCATTTCGGCATTATCAATAACCCAGAAATGATGTCCAAATCCGTCGGGCGCGATAAAATCATATTCAGCTTCTTTTGCAGTAACAGATTTAATTACATTTTCAAGCACTTCGTTATCGGGGAACGCGAAGAATACGGGCTCAATGTTAGCATTATTGATGCGTACATGCTTCATGCGATCCTCTTCTTTGTCTCGGCGAGTAAGTTCATGCTTTTTAATGCGTTCGCTCATGTAGTCGTCAACGTTAGCTGCAACGACAATTCCATATTGAGTGCGACCATCCATTGTTTGAGCGTAGATGTAATAATGTTCGTTTTCATCTTGAACAAGCCACCCATTTTGTTGGAATGCGTTGAAATTTTCAACCGCTGAGTCGTAAACTTTTGGATCATGTTCATCAGTACCTGGCTCAAAATTAATTTCAGGCTTGATGATATGATATAGTGATTTAGGATTGCCTTCTGCTTCTTGGCGAGCTTCTTCAGAGTTCAATACGTCGTATGGACGAGATGCAACTTCAGTTACCATTTCGCGAGGAGGGCGAATACCTTTGAATGGTTTTACTTTTGCCATATTAATAAAATATTATTTATTACGGATAATAGTTTGTTCGCGGTCAGGACCGATTGAAACAATTGTAATTGGAGTCTTTAATGCTTCTTCCAAGAATGAGATGTAATTTTTGAATTCTTGAGGGAATTCATCTTCACTCTTGAATTTTGTCATATCAGTTTTCCAACCTTTGAATGATTTATAAATAGGATTGATTGAAGCCTCATCATCAATGCAGAATGGGAATTGATTAGTTTCTTTGCCGTCAATTTCATAAGCAACACATGCTTTGATTTCGTCAAAGTCATCAAGCACATCACTCTTCATCATAATTAATTGAGTAACTCCATTAAGCATGATTGAATAGTGTAGAGCAACAAGGTCAATCCAACCACAACGGCGTTCACGGCCAGTCACTGCACCATATTCATGTCCTAAATCGCGAATGCGCGCACCTGTTTCGTCAAATAACTCTGTTGGGAATGGGCCGCTACCTACTCGAGTACAATATGCTTTGAAGATACCGAATACTTCGCCAATTTTGTTAGGCGCAACACCAAGTCCTGAGCATGCACCAGCACAAATAGTATTTGAAGAAGTAACGAAAGGATATGAACCAAAGTCAACATCTAATAATGTGCCTTGTGCACCTTCGCAAAGGACTGATTTGCCTTCGTTAAGAAGGTTGTTGATAACATATTCGCTATCAATAATCTCGTAACCTTTGATGTATTCAATAGCATCAAGCCATTTTGCTTCTAATTCTGAAATATCGGGAGTTTCGCCCATTGATTTGAGTTGAGCAAGATGTTTATCACGCGCAGCAGTGTATTTTGCTTCAAAATTATGGAACGCATCACCAAGGCGAAGACCGTTACGACTAATCTTATCAGTGTATGTTGGACCAATACCTTTACCAGTTGTGCCTATTTTTGCACCACCTTTAGCCTTTTCGTTTGCTGCGTCAAGAAGACGATGTGTTGGCATAATGAGGTGAACTTTTTTAGAGATTTTCAAAATCTCTTTTAGCGCGATGCCACTTTGTTCAAGAGCTTCAGCTTCTTCTCTAAATAATACTGGGTCAAGAACGACACCATTGCCGATGATGTTCACTTGACCATGTTGGAAAATGCCCGATGGAATAGAACGAAGCACATATTTCTTGCCTTCAAATTCAAGAGTATGCCCTGCATTAGGTCCACCTTGGAAACGTGCAATTACATCATAGCGTGGAGTTAGCACGTCAACAACTTTTCCTTTACCCTCATCACCCCATTGGAGCCCGAGTAATACGTCAACTTTCATAAATTTTAATTTCTTTATATTAGTTATTTTTTCTTTTCATTCTTTTTGTTAGCTCGCTGGCATCGAGAACATGTGCCATATACATATAAAGCAAAATATGCCGTGTGAAACGTAGGGTATCGCCGTGCGTTTAGCATATTCACAAGTGCAACATCTTTCACCTCTTTAATCTTTCCACATTGAGTGCATATTAAGTGGTGATGATTGCCAACGCGAGTAGCACGTTCGTATTGAGCCGATTTTCCATCAAATTGGTGCTTGCGCAGAAGACCACATTCAATAAAAAGTTGGATAGAATTGTATAGCGTAGCCTTGCTTACATGAAATCCATCTTCCTCTAAGGCAGTATATAATGTCTCAATTGAGAAATGTTCTGATATGTCAAAAACTTTATCCAATATGGTATAACGCTCAGGCGTTCTCCGCAGTTTCTTTGAATGGATATACTGTGAGAGCGCAACTCGTGCAGCCATTTTTGATTTTTCATCGCTCATATCGTTACAAAGTTATATAAAACTTTCCGCTTCTGCAAACTATTGTTTGTGTAATCAGCTATTCCTCTCAAATTTGCAAATAAAAAGAGGCTACATCGTTTAGTAGATATAACCTCAGAAAAATTAAAAAATAAAATTAATATTAAAATTTCATATCCTTAGGAATGTGAAACATAGGGGTGAATGGTTTAGATTTAACCATCAGTTTGTTCATTTCTCCTACAAGAGTTTTTGTGTTATTAATAAGGTCGAGTTTTAACACAGGTGCTCCCTTTGAAAGATTACATTTTGATAAGTCTATCCATATAATGGCAGGACTAAGAGTTGACTCAAAATAATAAACTTTATCTTTTTGGTCAGACACTGAACGCCATTGAGTTGAAGATATTTCAGGTTGGTCGGGGGTTGATATTCCCATTGGTACAGAGCAATTGTTTATTATGCCAAATACACCAGCCAGAGCCATTTGGTGGGATACGTTTTTAGGTAAAGCATCAACATAAAATGAAGCACGAACAAATCTATCAGAACTATTATTTGTACCTGGAAGCATTTTCATACCACCGATATGCTGCCAATATTCATTAATTGCTAACTGCTTGTTATAAATAGGAGCATTCGTCATTACTTGATACTCCACGCCTTCGTGAATAGAGATAACTCCATTTATATATTCAACAATTGCACTGTTGCCAGTAGCATCTGAAATTGCCATGTGTAAAGTAGTTGCGTTACCACCTGGCATAGATGGTGCATTTATTTGAAATTTATCTTTTTTTAATTCCTCAACTGCGTCGTTTGTAGTTGCAAAATTATCTAATACATATTGAGCCCACACCGAGGTAGAGATATATGGGCGAGTGTCGTTTGGTCGTGAATAAATTGTGCCAGGCAGGTATAGAAGATTGCATACTAATCCCATTTCATTCATACCCTCATTAACACCAACATCATATCCCACAGATACCACGCTTCCATATTTTGAAGTCCATTTGATGGTGTTACTTTCGTCATAACCCTCTCGCTCCATTCCACGTGGCATTACATATAAATTAGTGCCTATCGGGGTTTTCCAATCAAGTGTACGTCCAGTAATAACCTCATTGTTATCACCTACATACACCACACGAGTGCATGCCTCTGCGTCATCGGCTAATGAAATTGCTGCAACTGCTGCAATTAATGAAATTCTTGTCGTAGTTTTCATAATATAAAAATTTATAGATTGCTTAAAGTAAACAAATATTATAGAAAATGGTTCAAGGAAATGAGTGGAGAATGGGGCATTTATTTGTGGAGTGAATTTATCATAAATAATCAGTTGAGAGTTTGGAAAAGTGGGTGAGAATTAGTATATTTGAGAAAATAAAATATAAATAAGAATGGATTGAAAAATGAAACGGAAAGAATGGCGGTTAGTTGGTGCATTACTATATTTGGCGGTTGCTACTTTTTGCTTTGTATGTATGTTTTTAAGTTTTTTCTTTTAATTCAAAAACTTTGAAAAATCAAATTTTGTGCGCGGAAAGGTTGAATCCGATTTGCAATCCCTCTTACTAAAATATATTGTGGTACATTATTTATGCGTCACTTTTTTATATAAAAACTTTAAGATAGTAATAAGTGCGTAGATGAACATGTTTAGATAATATCATTGTGTCATTTGTGTGATTTATTGAAATATGTTATCTTTGTGTAACTTTTAGTAGGAGTGATGCTCGAGTGGTTGAAGAGGCATGCCTGGAAAGTATGTAGTCGTCAAAAGCGGCTCGCGAGTTCGAATCTCGCTCACTCCGCATAAAAACACATTGAGGGACGTGAATAGATGTCAATCAGTGTGTTATTGTTTTATAGAGGTGTCAAAATAAAATTTTATGAAAGGGTTAATCTTTGAAACATCAGAGTTCTCAATGCCAATTAATATGTATGTTAAGATGATTATACTTAGTTTATTGATGCGTTGGTTTTGGTTGTTGGCTTCTCCTATTGTATTGTGTGTGATTTTAGCAATATTTGTGTCATATAAGTTTATGCTTGTGGCATTGATGATAGTTTTTTTAATATTGCCGTTTTTGTTAATGATGGTATATTTTTATTATTCGTCAACACAAGAAGCACAAATTGCTATCCTTAAAAAAAGAATGGTAATAACTTATGAGGGAATTAGAGTGTATTTCTCTCCAGTATTGCAACATAAATATGACACTGATGAAGAAGATGAATACTATACACCTAAAGAATGTTTTATTCGTAGAGATGAGGTGGTTAGTGTGGAAAATATGGGTGACAAAGTTGTTATATATTTAGATGTGAATAAATCTCGAATAATTTCAATACCTTTAGAGGTAGTTGAAGGTGATGAGAGTGAATTTTTGGCATGTATTTTGCAATATAACAACTGAAAATAGATTTTAGATGAAAGAAAATTTACTAAAGCAAAAGACTGAAATAGAAAAATTACTTAATCTAGGACAATTGTGTGGGGCAATCAAAGGGTTGAGGTATTTTTCTGCAGGTGTGCAAGATTGGAGTATTACCGACGCAATAGATAGGTTAGACCAGTCATATCAACTGATGCTTAATTATGTAACGATGGGAGTTGAAGATCCGTCGCGACAATCGTTATATGAAGATATTAAAAGCGAATTGTATGTATTGTTAGATAGGGTAGTATATAATCAATTGTCAAAGGAAGAAGCAACTTTATACTATAATAATGTCAGATACAATCAACTACACCCCAATGAAACTATTTTAAGATTGATAGAAGAATATAATGAAATATTGGGGAACGCATCATTGTATGATTTGATAGTTTCACAAAAAAATGCTTCAACATCACAAGTAAATATTTTTAGGGATAAGGAGAAATTAGAACAACGTATTTTTAATCATATTTGGGTGTCTTTCCCATTAAAAAATGATGAAGAGGAGATATTACGTGAAGTATTAAAGTCAAATGCTTATTCGCAACATTTTCAAGAACTTATTATATCGGCATTATTATTGGGGCTTCTTGAATTTTATGATGCTAAAAAACTTAATTTACTTTTGTCGGCCTATGTGGTAGAAAATGATGTTGTGTCAACTAAGGCATTTGTTGCGATTATAATTGCTTTAAGTAAATACCATGCTCGCATAAATGACAAGAAAATACTGACTCATTTTGACACGATCGTTGAAAGTAAAACATGGGATAATGATGTTAAAACTATTTATCTCGAATTGGTGCGAACTCGCGACACTGAGAGAATTAGTCGCAAGATGCAAGATGAACTTATCCCCGAGATGTTAAAATTGCGTCCTGATATACAGGAAAAATTAAATGATTCGTCTGCAATTATTGATATGTCAACATTAGAGGAAAATCCTGAGTGGGAAGAGATGTTGCATAAGTCGGGCATAACTGAAAAAATTCAGGAGTTAAATCAATTGCAAGAGGAGGGTAGTGATGTATATATGAGTACATTTGCTCAATTAAAGTCATTCCCGTTTTTTTCTGAAATATCTAACTGGTTCTTGCCGTTTTCATTAGAACATTCGGTTGTATTAGAAACTCTTGGCTCAGATGTTACAGTGATAGGTGATATCATTAAGAGCGTACCACATTTGTGTAGTAGCGATAAGTATTCATTTATTTTGTCGATGGGTTCAATTCCTAATCAACAACGTGAATTAATGTTATCACAATTTGAGCAAATGGGGAGCATGGGCATGTCGTTACAATCAATGACTTTGCCTAATCAGCGCAAAAATATAATGAATAAATATATCCAAGATCTTTATCGTTTCTTCAAACTTTTTCGTCGTAAAAGCGAATTTAAGGGCCCGTTTGAAAATCCGATTAATTTGATGAATATTCCAATGTTGTCAAAGGATATCAACGATGTAGAAACGTTAATGTTGATCGCTGAGTTTTATTTCAAACGAAAGTTTTGTCAAGATGCACTTGAAACATTCATATCTATTTCAGAACAAGTGCCACCTACTGCGCAAATCTTCCAAAAGATAGGTTATTGTTATCACCAAATGGGTGATGTTGAAAACGCATTAAAGTATTATGAGCATGCTGAGTTATTAAATGCTGATAGTGTTTGGACTATGCGACGTATGGCTATGTGTTATCGTACACTAAACAATCCACAGCAAGCATTAAAACTATATGAAAGGATTGCCGCCATTTACCCCAATAATTTAAATGTAGTACTGAATATGGGGCACTGTCATTTAGAATTGGGAAATTATAGAGAGGCAATAAAAAATTATTATAAAGTAGAGTATCTCGATGACAAAACGACACAAGTATGGCGTCCACTAGCATGGAGTTTATTGCTTTCTAAGGAGTTTGCACAAAGTAAAGAGTATTACGATAAGATACTAAATGAATCTCCACGCTCAGAAGACTATCTAAATGTTGGTCATTTGTTATTTGCTCAAAATAACATTCAAGGAGCCATTGAATATTATAAAAAGGCATTAGGAGGAGATAAGTCTAAGATAGACGAGTTAGTGAATTTATTAGAGAAAGATAAAAAACACATGAAAAATATAGGAATTGATATATCATTGTTGCCATTTATTGTAGATGCAATTTCTTATTCGTTTGATTAATCAAAAATATTCTCTAATTTTGCATTATAAAACTTAAAATAATAATAAAATTATGGTAATTCAACGTTTGCAAACAGTTTACTTGTTTCTTGCATCTATATTGATGGGATTTTTTTGTTATCTCCCTTTAGCATCTTATGGAGATGTTGATTTTTGTCCATATCAACAACCAGTTTATTTAACACTCAATGTTTTGATATCTGTGTTATCATTGATTGCGATATTTTTATATAAAAATCTTTCTCGTCAACAAACCGTGGTAAAGGTAAATGCATTTTTAATTGTTGCTTCAGCAATCGTAGGTGCTATTATTGTGTATATGAATGTACCTGTAGTTGAGATTATATGGACAGCAGGCCCGTTGTTATTAATTTGTTCATTTTTAATGACGATTGCTGCATTACGTCGCATTAAGCACGATGATAAATTGCTAAAAGCGGCTGATAGAATTAGATAATATTTAAGTGCCTAATATTAATGGTATAATATTAAAGGGGAAGCAATTTGCTTCCCCTTTAATTGTTTATTGTGCAGAAAATTTTTCTTTAAGATATTGTCCAGTATAACTTTGAGGACAATTTATAATCTGTTCGGGAGTTCCTGTAAAAACGATGTTTCCTCCAGCCTCACCGCCTTCGGGACCGATGTCGATTATGTGGTCGGCGCATTTAATGACATCCATATTATGCTCAATAATAATTACAGTGTGTCCTTGTGATATAAGACGATTAAATGAGTCCATCAATGTGTTAATATCATGAAAATGCAATCCTGTTGTAGGTTCATCAAAAATAAACATTGTGGGTTGAGGCTTCTCATTTGCTAGGAAATATGCTAGTTTTACACGTTGATTTTCACCACCAGAAAGAGTTGACGATGATTGCCCTAATTTGATATAACCCAATCCAACATCTTGCAATGGACGAAGACGATTTACTATTTTGCGCTCTGTTGAAGCATTAATTTCACTAAAAAATTCAATAGCTTGGTTGATGGTCATATTTAGAATGTCATTGATGTTTTTACCTCGGTATTCGATATCAAGAACTTCTTGCTTAAATCGTTGACCATGGCAAGCTTCGCATGGGATAGTGATATCTGCCATAAATTGCATTTCTATAGTTATGTATCCATCACCTTTACATTCTTCGCAACGACCGCCCTCAGTATTAAATGAAAAATGAGCAGGAGTGAATCCCATTTGTTTTGCGCTCTGTTGATCGGCATATAAACGACGAATTTCATCATAAGCCTTTAGGTATGTAGCAGGATTACTACGAGAAGATTTGCCAATAGGATTTTGATCAACAAATTCAATAGTAGATATTCGTGACATATCGCCTTTTAGACCATGAAATGCACCTGGAGCATCACACGACTCGCCTAGATGTCGTAACATTGCTCTATAAAGAATATCGCGTATGAGTGTTGACTTACCCGAACCACTAACTCCAGTTACAACAGTTAATACTCCAAGAGGAAATTTGATGTCGATGTTTTTTAGATTGTGATGTCGAGCACCAAGTACTTCAATGTAGCTATTCCAACGGCGTCGATGTTGTGGTAAAGGAATTGTTTTTTCTCTATTTAGATATTGAACGGTGTAGCTATTGGTTGCTTTTTCAAGATTGTTTACATCACCTTGATATATAATCTCACCTCCGTGACGACCTGCATTAGGTCCTACGTCAATTAAATAGTCGGCAGCGCGCATAATTTCCTCATCATGTTCAACGACTATGACGGTATTCCCTATGCGTTGTAGCTTACGCAATACCTCAATTAATTTTTGAGTATCACGAGAGTGTAATCCAATACTTGGTTCATCAAGAATATATAATGAACCAACTAAACTGCTACCTAATGATGTGGCAAGGTTGATGCGTTGACTTTCGCCACCTGAAAGTGTTGATGAAAGACGGTCGAGAGTAAGATAACCTAATCCTACATCAATTAGGAAACCGAGGCGATTGGTGATTTCGATTAACAATCTATGTGCGATTTTCTCTTCGTGTGGTGTAAATTGAAGCCCCTTAAACCATGTCAATAGATCGGTTATAGGCATTTTCACAATTTCAGCAATATTTTTGTCTCCGACTTTTACGTACAACGCCTCTTTGCGAAGACGATTACCATTACATTGTGGACATGTAGTTTTGCCACGATAGCGAGATAGCATTACGCGGTATTGAATCTTGTATTGGTTTTCTTCAACCATTTTGAAAAATCCATCAATCCCTCCAAAAAACTCGTTACCATGCCAAAGAAAATCTTTTTCTTCTTGAGTTAAATCGCAATAAGGACGATGAATATGAAATCCTACTTGAGGAGCAATGTGAATTAAGTGCTTTTTCCACTCACTCATTTTTTCGCCACGCCAACACACTACAGCATCATCAAATATTGACAAAGCAGGATTGGGGATTACCAAACTTTCATCAATGCCTACTGTGCGACCAAAACCTTCACACATAGGGCATGCTCCATAAGGATTGTTGAAGTTGAACATTTGTTCATTTGGCTCGGAGAAAGTAATGCCATCTAATTCAAATCGCTTGGAGAATAAGTGTTGTTTGATAATATCATCATGCCATATAAAAATAATGCATTCATCTTTACCTTCAAAAAATGCCGTTTCAATAGATTCTGTTAGGCGATTAAATTCGTCGCCTGAGTGAGCAACTGAGAGACGGTCAATTACGAGAAAATAATTGCTGGCACAAAGATTGTCACAACTGTTAATAATATCTTCAATTAGAATGAAATCTTTTCCATCAAAAAGGCGAGAATAACCACCTTTGAGCAATACCTCCAGTTGAGTGGAAAATTTGCGATTTTCTGGGATATTAATAGGACAAGCAACAACCATTCGTGCACCTTCAGGATAATCTTCAATCTTCTTGATTACGTCCTCAATAGTATGTTTCTTTACAACCTCGCCTGATATTGGTGAGATTGTTTTGCCAATACGACCATATAGCAGGCGCAAATAGTCATAAATCTCAGTTGATGTACCAACTGTGCTGCGGGGATTGCGAGTATTCACTTTTTGCTCAATTGCAATTGCTGGTGGTAGGCCTTTGATGTAGTCACATTCAGGTTTTGCCATCTTTCCCAAGAATTGTCGAGCGTAAGACGACAAACTTTCAACATAGCGTCTTTGTCCTTCGGCATAAAGAGTGTCAAATGCCAAAGATGATTTGCCTGATCCTGAAAGACCAGTAATTACAATAAATTTATTGCGTGGAATCTCTACATCGATATTTTTTAGATTATTGATGCGAGCGCCTTTTATTGATATATTTGATTTATCCATTGCTCTGAATTAAACTACAAAGTTACGTCAAGTAATTGGTATTTCACCCTGTTAAATGATTAATATTTTAGTTTTTTAGATTATTCGCGATTAAATTTTGTGAAATTGGATATAAATGTATAATTTAGCACTTGAAAATGTAATTAATGTTATTGCTGATAAACATTTGTGATTGATAGATGTTATAATGCTGTAGAAACATTAAAATTTTATTACAATGAAGAATCTTAATATTATATTAGCAGTGTTGGGTGGAGCTCTTGCGGGAGCTGCTGTAGGTTTGCTCTTTGCTCCATGTAAAGGTAGTGATACTCGTGCCAAAATAAAAGAATATCTTAAAGCTCATGGTATCACTCTTAAGCAAGATCAAATAGAAGAATTAGCTAATCAAATCGAAGCAGAATTGGCTAATAAATCGGAGTGATAATTTAAAAATCAACTAGATAATTATGAATAATAATTTAAATTGGTTATATGCCTTTCTTGGTGGTGCAATTTTGGGCGCAGGTATAGCAATATTATTTGCTCCTGAAAAGGGCGAAGATTTGCGTAATCGCATCAAAGATATGTTAAAGAAAAAAGGACTTAATTGTTGTGATTCAGAGTTGGATCGATTGATAGAACAATTAACCGAAGAGTCTGATAATAAATAATGTCTAAGTATAACATCGATTCTTAAATAAAGAGTCGATGTTATGCATATATTAAATACATGGTTCTTATGATTGAAAATGCTCAATCCATTACATCGTTATGGCAAATAATTAAGCGATATTTGTCATTAAATATAGAAAATGCAAAATTAACAGCTACCGAAAAATTAACGTTATTTTTTGCGGCTGCTGCATTCTATTTTGTGGCAATTATAATAGGAGCAATCGTTTTGTTTTTCGTTACTATGTCGGTTAGTGATTATCTATCTCAATTTCTTAAGCCATATTATGTATATTTAATAATAGCCGCATTTTATTTGTTAGTATTTGTAGCTGTGTATTTAATGAAAAATGTGTTATTTCTAAATCCAATATCACGTTTTGTCTCAAAGATTATGTTGAACCCTCCCGTAAATGATTTGAGTAATGATGAAACAAAATAATACTTGGAAAGGATACTCTTTTGAGGAATTAAGGTATCAACGAGCTTTGACAACAATTAAGTGTGAAATTGAGAAAGAAAAAATAAACGCAATTATAACTAATTTCAAACAAAATAAATTATCGGTTGTTGGGGGCGCTAATGGAAGTTCTTTAATGGGTAAGATGATGGGCGCATTAGATATAGCCGATTATTCTTTGATGGCATTTAGAGTGGGGCGTAAGTTGTTCTCAATTTTTAGAAATAGAAAAAGTAGATAAGCTATGAATGATTATATAGAGGTGAGATTTGAACTTTCTCCATGTGATGAGATTGCGACAGATGTTTTAGCGGCATTATTGTGTGAGTATGACTACGAAAGTTTTGTTCCAGATGAAACAGGATTGACTGCTTATATCAAAAAGGAATTATATAAGGAGGAGGTTTTGACTCAAGTTGTATCTGATTTCCCGTTGGAAAATAAGATAAGATATGCACATGAGATAATTGAGGGTCAAGATTGGAATAGTGAATGGGAGAAGAATTATTTTAAGCCTATTGTGGTAAAAGACAAGTGTGTTATTCATAGCTCATTTCATAAAGATATACCACAGTTACAATACGATATAGTTATTGACCCTAAAATGGCATTTGGTACCGGTCATCATGCTACAACATCACTAATAATAGAGCAATTGCTTGAAATGGAGATGGAGGGCAAAAGCGTGATAGATATGGGTACTGGAACAGGGATATTAGCGATCCTTTCACACATGAGAGGCGCTAAAAATATTTCTGCAATAGAAATTGATCCAGTAGCTCATGCAAATGCTATTGAAAACTTGAAAATTAATGGGGCAGATATTGTCAACTTGATATTGGGCGATGCTAGTAGTTTGAGTAATCTATCAAGTGTAGATGTGTTTATTGCCAACATAAATAGGAATATTATTACTCAAGATATAGAATCTTATGTGTGTGCTCTAAACAGGGGAGGTATAATGTTACTAAGTGGATTTTATGAGGAAGATATTCCTGTAATTATGAAAGTCGCAGAGCCTTTGGGATTAAAATATGTGACGCATAAAGTTAAAGATAAGTGGTCATGCTTAAAGTTGAGTAAATAATTGTATTAAAAAATGCGTTTTTGCTATCAATTTGTAATTAATTTTTAATTTTATATTTAATTTTGTGTGAATTTTGCAAAAAATATGTGTCAAATTATTTGATTATATAAAATAAACGCATTAAATTTGCAAAGTATAAACACTATTGACTAAAATTGATATAGAAAAAGGTGAAAATGAATGATTTTCTTAATTTTATATTAATCGTAGTGATTATTGTTTTAGGATTTATTTTATAGCAATAATTAATGTTTAATGTAAATAAGATAATACTATAATCTATAAACCTTTCTTGTATGCAAGGAAGGTTTTTTTGTTAAATTGATAATTATATTTTGAAATAATATGAGTGACAGATTATTTATTTTCGACACGACATTGCGTGATGGAGAGCAAGTTCCCGGATGTCAATTGAATACCGTTGAAAAAATTGAGGTAGCAAAAGCCCTTGAAGATTTAGGGGTTGATGTTATTGAAGCGGGATTCCCTGTGTCAAGTCCAGGTGACTTTAATTCAGTAGTAGAAATCTCAAAGGCTGTAACTTGGCCAACGATATGTGCACTGACTCGTGCTGTAGAAAATGATATTAGAGTTGCTGCTGATGCTCTGCAATATGCAAAACGCAAACGTATCCACACTGGTATAGGAACCTCAGATTATCATATTAAATATAAATTTAACTCTAATCGTGAAGATATTCTAGAACGTGCTGTAGGTTGTGTGTCTTTTGCAAAGAAATTTGTTGAAGATGTGCAATTCTATGCAGAAGATGCTGGTCGCACTGATAATGAGTATCTTGCTCGAGTTGTGGAGGCTGTTATAAAAGCAGGTGCGACAGTAATTAATATTCCTGATACCACTGGCTATTGCTTGCCATCGGAATTTGGTGAGAAAATCAAATATTTGATGGAACATGTTGATGGCATTCACAAAGTAACTATTGCTACTCACTGCCACAATGACTTGGGTATGGCTACTGCAAACACTATATCAGGTGTTATGAATGGCGCTCGTCAGGCAGAGGTTACCATTAATGGTATTGGTGAACGAGCAGGTAATACTTCACTCGAAGAGGTTGCAATGATTTGCAAATCTCATAAAGAATTGGATATTGTCACTAACATTAATACATCAAAAATTTGTGGAGTTAGTCGTATGGTGTCAAGTTTGATGAATATGCCAGTTCAACCCAATAAGGCTATCGTAGGTCGCAATGCTTTTGCTCACTCTTCGGGCATTCACCAAGATGGTGTGTTGAAAAATCGTGAAAGTTACGAGATTATTGATCCTAAAGATGTGGGCGTTGATGAAAACTCGATTGTATTGACTGCTCGTAGTGGTCGTGCTGCGTTGAAACACCGTTTGCATGTATTGGGTATCGATATGGATAAAGATGCTCTCGATAAAGCATATGAAGCATTCCTTAAACTTGCCGATCGCAAGAAAGAGATTAACGATGATGATGTATTGATGCTCGCAGGTAAGCATAATGCATCTAAACATCGCATTAAATTGGAATATCTCCAAGTTACAAGTGGCGTAGGTATTCATTCCGTAGCAAGTGTTGGTCTTGATATTGCTGGTGAGAAATTTGAAGCTTGTGCAACAGGTAATGGTCCGGTAGATGCTGCAATTCGCGCTATTAAGCAAATTATTCATCGCACTATGGTTGTTAAAGAATTCCTTATTCAAGCGATCAATAAAGGTAGCAATGATGTGGGTAAGGTACATATGACAGTAGAGCATGATGGAAATAGTTATTATGGATTCTCTGCTAATACCGATATCGTAGCAGCAAGCGCTGAAGCATTTATCGATGCTATTAATAAATTTGTAAGATAAGACTATATAAAAAATAAGTTAGTTATATGGCTAATACATTGTTTGACAAAATATGGGACGCTCATGTTGTAAGTCTTATTGAGGGCGGTCCCACTCAATTATATATCGACCGTCATTATTGTCATGAGGTAACCAGTCCTCAGGCATTTGATGGATTGCGTAATCGTGGATTGAAGGTATTTCGTCCTGAAAAAACAATCTGTTCTCCAGACCATAATATCCCTACATTAAATCAAGATAAACCAATTGTAGACCCTGTGTCAAGAAATCAAGTTGAAACATTGACAAAGAATGCTACTGATTTTGGGTTGACTCTTTATGGATTAGGACATAAGAAGAATGGAATTATACATGTAATAGGTCCTGAAAATGGTCTTACATTACCAGGTTATACAATTGTGTGTGGCGATAGTCACACATCTACTCATGGAGCATTTGGTGCTGTAGCATTTGGTATTGGAACAAGTGAGGTTGAGATGGTTCTCGCGTCACAATGTATTCTTCAACCAAAACCAAAAACAATGCGCATTAATGTGAACGGAGAATTGAAAGCAGGTGTAACTGCTAAAGATATTGCGTTGTATATTATCGCTAAAATGACTACTGGAGGAGCCACTGGATACTTTGTAGAGTATGCAGGAGATACTATTCGCAATCTTTCAATGGAGGAGCGTATGACTGTTTGTAATCTTTCAATAGAAATGGGTGCTCGTGGAGGTATGATTGCTCCAGATGAAACTACATTTGAATATTGTAAAGGTCGTGAATTTGCTCCTAAAGGCGACGTTTGGGAAAAGGCTGTTGCATATTGGAAAACTCTTAAGAGTGATGATGTTGCTGTATTTGATAAAGAAATCAATTTCGATGCAGCAGATATAGAACCTCGTATTACATTCGGTACAAATCCAGGAATGGGTATTGGTATCAGTGAAGTAATTCCTGCACCTAATCCTGAAGATGAAGCTGGTAAGATTTCATACGATAAATCTCTTGAATATATGGGATTTGAAGTAGGGCAGTCGCTCGAGGGTTATCCTATTGACTATGTATTCTTGGGCAGTTGTACAAATGGACGTATTGAGGATTTTCGTGCGTTTGCTTCAATTGTAAAAGGAAAGAAGAAAGCAGATAATATTACTGCATGGTTAGTGCCTGGTTCGTGGATGGTTGCCGATCAAATTAAAGCAGAAGGTCTTGATAAAATTTTGACTGATGCAGGGTTTGAATTACGTCAACCTGGTTGCTCTGCATGTTTGGCAATGAACGAAGATAAAGTTCCTGCTGGAAAAATTGCTGTGTCAACATCAAATCGCAATTTTGAAGGTCGTCAAGGGCCTGGCTCTCGAACAATCCTTGCTGGTCCACTCGTAGCGGCAGCAACAGCTATTACAGGTGTATTAACTGATCCTCGTAAAATCTAATTCTACTACTTCAACTTTTTGACAATGAAAGAAAAATTCAATATCATAACCTCAACATGTGTTCCTTTGCCAATGGAAAATGTTGATACTGACCAAATAATTCCAGCTCGCTTTCTCAAAGCTACATCACGTGAGGGTTTTGGTGAAAACTTATTCCGTGACTGGCGTTATGATAAAAATGGAAATCCTATCAAGGACTTTGTGCTAAATGATCCAACATATTCGGGTTGTATATTAGTCGCGGGAAAAAATTTTGGTTCGGGTTCTAGTCGTGAACATGCTGCTTGGGCTATTGCTGATTATGGTTTCCGTGTAGTAGTATCAAGTTTTTTTGCCGATATACACAAAAATAACGAGTTAAATAACTTTGTTTTGCCAGTGGTTGTAAGTGAGCAATTCTTGGCTGAGTTGTTTGATTCAATTGCCGAAAATCCTAAAACAGAGGTTACAGTAGATTTGCCTGCACAAACTATTACTAATAAAGTGACTGGCAAATCAGAATCATTTGAAATTAATCCATATAAGAAACATTGTTTGATTAATGCTCTTGATGATATAGAGTATCTTTTATCAAAGAAAGACGAAATTGAAGCATTTGAAGCAAAAAAATAATCATTAGTTATGAATGTTGAAATATTAGATACAACTCTTCGTGATGGAGAACAAACATCAGGAGTATCGTTTTCAGCATCTGAAAAATTAAGTATTGTGCGACTTCTCCTTGAGGAGTTGCACATTCCTCGTATTGAGATTGCTTCTGCTCGAGTTTCTGATGGAGAGTTTGAAGCTGTGCGCAATGTATGTGCATGGGCAAAGCGAATGGGACATATTGATAAACTTGAAGTATTAGGATTTATAGATAACGGTTTGTCAATAAATTGGGTAAAGAGTGTTGGAGCAAAAGTAATAAATCTTTTGTCAAAAGGATCTGAAAAACATTGTTTATACCAATTGAATAAAACTCCCCAAGAGCATTTTCAATCTATTTGTGATGAAGTAGAAAGAGCAGTTGCTGAAGGGCTTGAAGTTAATCTATATTTGGAGGATTGGTCAAATGGTATTAAGAATTCATATAAGTATGTATATGAACTTATGGATGCTGTGCGTCATTTGCCAATTAAACGATATATGCTTCCTGATACGTTGGGTATTCTGAATCCTTATGACACTTTAGCTAATATTCAACGCATGATTAAGCGTTATCCCGATTTGCATTTTGATTTTCATGCCCATAATGATTATGACCTTGCAACATCAAATGTCTATGCAGCTGTGCTTGGTGGTGCTCGTGGTGTGCATTGTACTGTTAATGGTTTAGGAGAGAGAGCTGGGAATGCATGTTTGTCAAGTGTAGTTGCAGTGGTCCATGATCAATTGAAGCGTCAAACAGGGATTGATGAGTCAAAAATCAATAAAGTAAGTCGTATAGTTGAATCGTTTTCGGGTGTAGTCATCCCCCAAAATAAGCCTATAGTCGGAGAACATGTTTTTACTCAATGTGCTGGTGTTCATGCCGATGGAGATAATAAAAATAATCTTTATTACAATGATTTGTTGCCCGAAAGATTTGGCCGTGAACGAGAGTATGCACTTGGAAAGACATCGGGAAAAGCTAATATAAAGAAAAATCTTGAGGCTTTAGGCATTGAGCTTACTGATGAAGATATTCAAAAAGTAACACAACGCATTATTGAACTTGGTGATAAAAAAGAACTTGTTACTCAAGAGGATTTGCCTTTTATCGTTGCAGATGTATTAAAACAAGCTACTGTTCCAGATAAAGTTAAGATTATCAACTATGCCTTAAACTTATCAGAAGGGTTGCGCCCAACTGCAACAATAAAATTGCTTGTTGATGGTATAGAATATCAAGAAACTGCAGTAGGAGATGGGCAATATGACGCATTTGTGAAAGCAGTAAGAAATATATATAAGAATGATTTGCATAGAGAATTTCCTGCATTGACCAACTATTCGGTTAATATTCCGCCAGGTGGTCGTACCGATGCTCTCGTGCATACGACAATCTCTTGGGATTATAAAGATCATTCTTTTAAGACTCGAGGTCTTGATGCAGACCAAACCGAGGCAGCTATTCAAGCTACAATTAAAATGCTTAACATTATAGAAAATTTATAACATAACTACATAAATCAATTATTGATATGGATTTCAAAATTGCAGTTCTTCCCGGAGACGGTATTGGTCCCGAGATATCAAAACAAGGCGTTGATGTAATGACCGCCGTGTGTGAAAAGTTTGGACATAATGTTACTTATAAATATGCTCTTTGTGGTGCAGATGCTATTGATAAGGTTGGTAATCCATTCCCACAAGAAACATTTGAGATTTGTCGTGATGCTGATGCTGTATTATTCTCAGCAGTAGGTGATCCTAAATTTGATAATGACCCAACTGCAAAAGTGCGTCCTGAGCAGGGACTTCTTGCAATGCGTAAACAACTTGGATTGTTTGCTAACATCCGTCCAGTAGAAACTTTTAAATGTTTGATTCATAAATCACCACTACGTGCTGAATTGGTTGAAGGTGCCGACTTTATTTGTATCAGAGAATTGACAGGTGGTATGTATTTTGGTGAAAAATACCAAGATGATGACAAAGCGTATGATACTAATGCTTATACACGACCTGAGATTGAACGTATATTGAAAGTAGCATATAAATATGCAATGAAGCGTAATAAACACCTTACAGTTGTTGATAAAGCAAACGTATTGGCATCAAGTCGTTTATGGCGCAAGATTGCACAAGAGATGGCACCAAACTATCCTGAGGTTAATACCGATTTCATGTATGTTGATAATGCTGCTATGCGTATGATTCAAGAACCTACATTCTTCGATGTGATGGTTACAGAAAACACATTTGGTGATATACTTACCGACGAAGGTAGTGTAATCAGTGGTTCAATGGGCTTGCTACCTTCTGCATCTACAGGTGAAAGCACTCCAGTATTCGAACCAATTCATGGCTCATGGCCACAAGCAAAAGGATTGAATATCGCAAATCCATTAGCGCAAATCCTTTCAGTTGCAATGTTGTTTGAATACTTTGATTGCAAAGAAGAAGGTAAGCTTATCCGCGAAGCTGTTAACGCTTCACTTGATGCAAATGTTCGCACTCCAGAAATTCAAGTTGAAGGTGCTGGCAAGTACGGCACAAAAGAAGTGGGAGAGTGGATTGTAAATTATATAAAAAATAAATAATTTATAACTTCTATTATAAAATAAAACCAGTTGTCACAGACAACTGGTTTTATTTTATTCATATATCTCTATGATTTGAGATTAGTTACCTAAGTAGGTTTTAAGTAGTCGACTCTTTTGACCTTTGAGGCGACGAATTGCTTTTTCTTTAATTTGACGTACGCGCTCGCGTGTGAGGTCAAATTGTGCACCAATTTCTTCGAGAGTCATTTCTTGGCATCCGATACCGAAGAACATCTTAAGAATTTCACGTTCACGTTCATGTAATTGATGTAGTGCGCGGTCAACTTCTTTTGAAAGAGATTCTTGGGTGAGTGTGTGGTCAGCCATAGGTGAATCATCATTTGTCAATACATCAAGAAGACTATTGTCTTCACCTTCAACAAATGGAGCGTCAACCGAAATGTGACGACCCGATACCTTGAGTGTATCAGCAATCTTTTCAACAGGCACATCTAACGTTTCTGCTAATTCCTCGGGTGAAGGGCGACGTTCGTTTTCTTGCTCAAATTTAGATAATGCTTTGCTAATTTTATTGAGGGAGCCAACTTGGTTAAGAGGCAAACGAACGATACGCGATTGTTCTGCAAGTGCTTGAAGAATTGATTGACGAATCCACCACACAGCATAAGAGATAAACTTGAAACCACGTGTCTCGTCAAACTTTTGTGCAGCTTTAATCAAGCCAAGATTGCCTTCGTTGATCAAGTCGGGTAGGCTTAGTCCTTGATTTTGGTACTGTTTTGCTACTGATACAACAAAGCGTAGGTTTGCACGAGTGAGTTTTTCAAGAGCAGCTTGGTCTCCTTGTTTAATCTTTTGAGCGAGTTCTACCTCTTCTTCAACAGAGATAAGGTCTTCACGCCCAATCTCTTGCAAGTATTTGTCAAGAGAGGCACTCTCACGATTGGTGATTGATTTGGTAATCTTTAATTGTCTCATTTTATTTTACCGGTATTTTCAACTTGCGAAATTACAAAAAAAATGCCAAACTTCATCAATTTTGGATGTTAATTAGGATTATTTATAATTTATCCATTTTATGAGTTCTTTAATTGATGGTTTCTTGCCATACATAAATATGCCAACACGATAAATTTTAGATGCAATCCATACCATACCTATAAATGATGCATATAGAATGACGAGTGATGTAATTATCTCCCAAGTAGGAATGCCGAATGGGATGCGAGTCATCATTGTCATGGGGGATGTAAATGGAATCATCGATAGGATTGTGGCAAGTGTTGAATTCGGGTCTGATACAACCGACATCGACATAACTAAACCTAAAATAATAGGAACCATTACTACGCTTTGAAGTTGGCTTGCATCTTGAACATTATCAACTGCTGAACCGATTGCAGCATTAAGTGCGGCATAGAATAAGAATCCTCCAATTAAGAATAGAATGAGATATATTATTATATTTACAATATATCCTACATTGCTAAGAATAGAGATTGCTTGAAGTGTTTCAATATCGTTTTGTGCAGTTGCTGCGTTTAATGAGCCTGTGTTAAATGCAGTAACTTCTGCCATAATATCGGCTGGAAGTATTGCTGGAAGCAAGAATGCAGATATTGACACCAAAATAATACCCCAAATAGCGACTTGTGTTAACGCGACTGATCCAATTCCAAGAATTTTGCCTAACATCAATTGTCCAGGTTTAATAGAGGATACCATTATTTCCAGTACTCGATTATTCTTTTCTTCAATAATACTTGTCATCACTAATTGACCATATAGCAATAAGAACATATACAATAGTAAAGACATTGCCATACCTATTGCATAAGAGAGAAATGATGATGATGTACTATCTTCAGTTTCGTTAATGCGATAAGTGGTGAGATTTATATCCACATTTAAACTTTCAACAATTTCGTCAAGACCTTCAATATTATAGTTCTCTCGGCGTATATTTTCAATGGCTTTTTCTAGTTGTGAAGAAATATTTTGCTCAATTAGAAGAGATGAAGCATCGTGTGAATAAAATGTAACATCTGATGTTGTATTTACAATATTTTGACCAATAACTAAAATGCCGTCAATACTATCGTTGGCTTTGGCAATTTCGAGATTGTCATTAATTTGAACAAACGTTATGCTATTATCATCTTTAAGTGTTGGTGCTATAAGTCCACTATCATCTATAACTGCAATTTTGACCTGTTCGGGTGTGGAAAAAATGGTAATAAGAGTAGGCGCAACCATTACTGCTATCATGAAAATAGGCATTAGTAATGTTGTTGCAATAAAACTTTTCTTAGTAACGCGTTCAAGGAATTCGCGTCGTATAATTATACCTATGTTAGATTTCATAATTCTCTATTAAATTCTTTTACAGTTTGAATAAAAATTTCGTCCATAGAGGGCATTGATGGCACAACGCTAATGAGTTTACTATTCTCATTAGCAACAGTGATTATATCTTTCAACTCAACATCTTCCTTAAAATTAAGCAAAAGTTTGTTTCGATCATTATCAAGAGGAATAGTGATGCATTTTAATAACATTGGTTCAAGGTTATCTCTCAAATGAGATGCATCTCCAGTAAATGTTAATTCATATCGATTTTTACCATATTGTAAACGGATATCGTCAACTTTGCCTGATAGAATATTTTGAGATTTATTGATAAGAGTAATATTATCGCAAAGTTCCTCAACACTCGACATATTGTGTGTGCTAAAAATAATTGTAGCACCTTCGTCGCGAAGTTTTAGAATCTCGGTCTTTAATAAGTTGGCATTAATTGGGTCAAAACCCGAAAATGGCTCGTCAAAAATTAATAGTTGAGGGCGATGTAGCACAGTAATTATAAATTGTATTTTTTGTGCCATCCCTTTTGACAATTCTTCTACCTTTTTATCCCACCAATTATTGATGTCAAATCTGTCAAACCATTCGCGAATTTGGCGAGTGGCGTCTTGTTTTGATAAACCTTTGAGACGAGCAAAGAATATTGCTTGTTCGCCTACTTTCATTTTCTTATAAAGACCTCTCTCTTCTGGTAGATATCCGATATTAACAACATCTTT
>JAFOYQ010000063.1 GCA_017424575.1 Muribaculaceae bacterium | reverse complement strand
TATGCCAACTCTTACCGTTGATGGTACAAGTACATTTACTCCAGTAATGACAATGACATCGGCTGGTGGATATGAAAAAGTGAAAACTGGTGGTGTTGCTGAAATTACTACTATTGATATGCGTATTCATGGCACATCTTTTGGCTCAATAATTTACCCCGAAAATGCAACTTATTCTCTTGGTGCAATGGCTTATGGCTCAGGAGAAGGATTCCTCGGTGGCTCTAACACTAAAAACATTAAAGGTTGGGGTAACTTGTTTATGGTTGGTCAAGATGATACATATCTTGATGGTGTAAATGTTTACTTCTATAAAAAACCAACAAAATATGTTGACGGTGCAAAACTTACACTTCAAGTGTGGTTGCCAACTATCACTGATAGCTATATGATTTTGACAGCAATGCCATTGAATGGTGCATATATCAAATATACCGATATTAAAGCCGATGGTGAAGATGGAGCATGGGCATTGACTTATGATGGTGCTGTTGCAAACATTGTGCTCGACGAACCTATTGACCTCTATGGAAAACCTTACTTCTTCATCTCTATTGAAGGTTTCTCTGATGATCCAGCAAACGATGATCTCTGTCTATTGACCGACCTCAAAGGGAAGAAAATGAACGAAGTAGAACAAAGCAATCTACTTTCTCATAACTCATTTGCACGTCAAAATGGTGAAAGCGACTACATGCGTCCAGTAGCAAGTTATGGTGGTGGCAACGCTACATTTGCTATCTGCCCTGTAATTCGCTCTGCAATCTCTGAAGCAGGAGTCGAAGGTGTCGCTGCCGACAAGGTAAATGAATTCAACGTGACTGTTGCTGGCAAAACTCTAAATGTAGAATCTACTGTAGCAGGCACAGTATATGTGTATGACCTCGCTGGTAAAATCGTAGCAACAACTCAAATTGCTGAAGGTGCTTCATCTATTGCAATGGATAATGTTGCAAATGGTATCTATCTTGTGAAAGGTCCTCAAGGTAAAGCACACAAGGTAATCATGAAATAAAACAATAACTAAATAAAACACTTATAAAATGAAAATGATTAAAAAATTAGCTTTAGCACTATGTGGTGTTGCTATGGCTGTGAGCGCAACTGCACAAACTGAGACTTGGAAGTTTGTGACTGCAGGTGACGGCTCTACTTATGCAATTAAAGCCGATGGCTCATTGTGGGCATGGGGTTGGAACGAAAGTGGTCAGCTCGGTATCGGTGGTGGTCCTGAAAAGACTGCTGTTCCTCAACAAGTAGGCACTGAAACTAATTGGAAAAGTGCTGCATCGGGTCAAGCATTCGCATTCTTTATCAAAGAAGATGGTACACTTTGGGCTACTGGTGACAATTCAAAAGGTATTCAAGGTGTAGGTGATGGTGTAGGTCACAAATCTCCTACTCAAGTGGGCACTGATAACAATTGGGTTTCAGTTGCTGTAACACGTTTCTTTGGCCGTAGTGCTATCGGTTTGAAATCTGATGGTACACTCTGGGCTTGGGGTGAAGGTGAAATGGGTGCTCTTGGTCTTGGCAACTATGCTAACCAATCTAAACCTAAACAAATCGGCACTGACACTGACTGGAAACAAGCAACAGTGGGTGCATCACACACTCTCGCATTGAAAAATGATGGTTCATTGTGGGGTTGGGGATTCAACGACTGCGATCAATTAACTTCGCTTCCTCAAAATGTAAAAGTTCCTACTCAAATCGGTACTGATACCGACTGGGCTGAAGTGTTTGCTGTTGACCGTTGCTCTTACGGTATCAAAAAAGATGGTTCATTGTGGGCATGGGGTGCTAATGATGGTGATATGCTCGGTATTGCTGACACATCAGTTCATTATGTTCAAGCTCCTGTTAAAATCAACATTCCTGGCAAAGTAATCACAATGTCGGGTTGCGAAAATGTTCGCGTTGTAGGTGTTGGTGAAGATGGTGTAATTTCTAAAGTATATGCATGGGGTTCAAATGCTGATGGTGCTCTCGGTAATGGCGAAGGTGTTTCAGCCGACTTGAGCAATATCCCATTCTCTGCAACTCCAGTAGAAGTTGACCTTGGTGGTGCTACTGTTAAAATCATCGCTTCAGGACAACGATTCACTGCTGTAATGACTGAAGATGGCAAACTTTATGGTTGGGGTAACAACCGTGCAGGTCAACTTGGAGACCACTCTACAGAGGAACAAATGACATTTGCCGTTTCTCCTATTGTTCTCGGTGAAAAACGTAAAGAAACAGGTGATGGCATTTACACTTTTGATGCAAAAAACATCCCTTCAGGTCTTGCTGCTGCTAAAAAACTTATCCTTACAGGTGTGTGGGGTACTAACGACTTCACTAACCTTTCTGCTTCTATTGGTAACAACACTGGTTTCCCCCCTGCAGGTAATGCTTCAATTGAAGAAATTGATATGAGCCAAGCTGAAATCGAGCCAAATACCTCTTTGTATATAACAATTGGTTCGGGTTCATACGGTGCATTCCGTGGATTGAAAGCTCTTCACACTGTTGTAATGCCTGTTGAAGATCAAGCAAGCAACTTCTCAAGCCTCCGTTCTGCATTCCAAAACTGTAGCGCTTTGGCAAATGTAAGTTTGAAAGGCTGTAACAATGTAACATCTATTGTTGACGCATTCTATGAATGTGCTATTACATCAATCGACCTCTCTGATTGTGAATCAATCACTACAGGTACTGAAAGTGCATTCGACAAATGTATGAACCTTGAAAGTGTAGTTCTTCCAGCATATATCTCAATTGGTAAATTTATGTTTGGTGACTGCCAATCACTCAAATCAATCGATTGGACTTCTTATCAAGGCACTACTGCTCCAGCAATGGGTGGTGACGCATTCCAATATATTAATGATTTGAAAGTTATCACAGTGACTGTTCCTGCTGCTGCTTACGACGCATTCGTAGCTGATGCAAACTGGAAACGACTCACTATTGCTAAACCTGAAGAAGGTGTATTCAAATTTGGTGCAAATAACATTCCATCATCACTTGCTACTGCTAAGAAAATCGTTCTCACTGGCGAATGGAACACTTCAGCATTCACTGCATTAACAAATGCTATCGGCAACAATGCAGGCTTCCCTAAAGCTGGTAACGATGTGCTTGAAGTAGTTGATATGAGCCAAGCTACTCTTGTTGCAATGACCGACCTTTATGTTCCTGCTGGTCTTTCTAACACAGGTGTATTCTATGGCTGTCGTGCACTTCACACTGTAATCCTTCCTTCGGTTGCTGAAGCTGCTAAATTTGGCGATTTTAACTCTGCATTCCTTAACTGTTCAGCATTGAAAGAAATCGACTTGACAGGCTGTGTAAGCCTCACTGATGCAGAATATGCATTCTCAGGCTGTACTTCACTCACTAAAGTTACATTTGCATCAGCAATGAAGTTGAGCAAAAACATGTTTGATGATTGTACTTCAATGCAAACTGTTGACTGGTCATCATACTATGGTGAAGAAGCACCTGCTTATGTGTCAATCTTCGACGAATTTGATGTGAAATTTGGTGACATCACAATCATCGTTCCCGATGCAGCATTTGAATCATTCAAAGCTAATACAAAATGGGCTAAATTCAACCTTGTAAAAGCAAGCGAAGCTGGTATCGAAGGTGTTGAAATTGATGAAAATAATGCTCCTGCAGTTTACTACAACCTCAATGGTGTTGAAGTAGAAAACCCAGTAAATGGTCTTTTCATCAAAGTTCAAGGTGGTAAAGCTTCAAAAGTTTACGTTAAGTAATCACACTTAGAAGATTATATCAATTTATAACATCTTATAATAAGCGAGCAATCCTTAATGGGTTGCTCGCTTGCATTATGTCGGTTTCTTTTGTACCTTTGCACCGAAAAATAATTTATTAACACATAAATTCCAAGTAAACTAAAATGATTACACAGGAACAGCTAAAAGAGACCGTTGAACGCAAGCTCGCGTTAAGGAGGTATCTTTGACATCGATAGTAAGGTAATTCAGGTAGAAGAGGAGGAGTTGCGCACTCATGTGCCCGACTTTTGGGAGCATCCAAAGGAAGCGCAAATCCAAATGAAAAAAATTAAAGACCTTCAACAATGGATTGAGGGGTATAAAGAGGTAGAAAAAGTTGTTGACGAACTTTCGCTTTCATGGGATTTCTACAAAGAGGAACTCGTGACAGAGGAGGAGGTTGAACAATTATATAAAGATGCTATTGCTAAGATAGAAGCACTCGAACTTCGCAATATGTTGCGTCGTGAAGAGGATAAACTTGGCGTGGTATTGAAAATTAACTCTGGCGCAGGTGGTACAGAAAGTCAAGACTGGGCATCAATGTTGATGCGTATGTATCTCCGTTTCTGCGAAAAGAGTGGTTATAAGACATCTATCGCCAATCTTCTTGAGGGAGATGAGGCTGGTATTAAGTCTTGTACAATCAATGTGGAGGGTGACTTTGCTTATGGCTATCTAAAATGTGAGAATGGTGTGCATCGATTGGTGCGCGTATCGCCCTATAATGCACAAGGTAAGCGCATGACATCGTTTGCCTCGGTGTTTGTCACTCCACTTGTCGATGATACGATTGAGGTGAAGGTTGAAACTGCTCTCTTGTCGTGGGATACATTCCGAAGTGGTGGCGCTGGTGGTCAGAACGTGAACAAGGTGGAATCGGGTGTGCGTCTTCGCTATCAATTCACCGACCCTTACACTGGCGAAAAAGAGGAAATTCTTATCGAAAACACCGAAACTCGCGACCAACCTAAGAATAAGGAGAATGCATTGCGTCAATTGAAATCAATTCTTTATGACAAAGAGTTGCAACATCGTCTTCAAGAGCAAGCAAAGGTTGAGGCTGGCAAAATGAAGATTGAGTGGGGTTCTCAAATACGCAGTTATGTATTTGACGACCGTCGTGTAAAAGACCATCGCACAAATTATCAAACATCGGATGTGAATGGTGTAATGGACGGAGACCTTGACGACTTTATTAAAGCATATCTCATGGAATTTGCGGCTACTGATGCCGAAAATGCTTAATTAGTATTTAGGATAATGAAAGAAAAACTTACGATAATAAAAGTAGGGGGCAAGATAGTAGAAGAGCCTGAAACTCTTGCGGCTCTCTTGCGCGATTTTTCGACTGTTGAGGGGTATAAGATGCTTGTTCATGGTGGAGGTCGCTCGGCTACACGTGTGGCTGCCCAACTCGGCATTGAAACAAAGATGGTCGATGGCCGTCGCATCACCGATGCTGATATGCTCAATGTTGTGACGATGGTATATGGTGGGTTGGTCAACAAAAATATTGTAGCTGGTCTGCAAAGTCATGGCGTGAATGCAATGGGTATGACAGGCGCCGATATGAATATCATTCTCAGTGAGCGTCGTCCTGTTAAAACTGTTGATTATGGTTTCGTTGGCGATGTAAAAAAGGTTGATGGCGAGGCATTAGCAACGCTCTTGAAATCGGGTGTAGTGCCAGTGATTGCACCTCTCACACACGACGGAAAGGGTAGTATGCTTAATACCAATGCCGACACGATGGCTGGCGAATGTGCTAAAGGTTTGGCAGAGATTTTTGATGTCCACTTGGTATTCTGCTTCGAAAAAGCAGGTGTGCTCCGTGATGAAAATGACGATGACTCGGTAGTGCCCGAGATAAATCGTGCCACTTATGCCGAATTGCTTGAGCAGGGCATCGTAAATGGTGGTATGATTCCAAAACTCGACAATGCATTTGCTGCTATCGATGCAGGTGTGACCGAAGTTATTATCACTAAAGCATCGGCTCTCAATGATTTAAGTAAAGGAAGTCATCTTGTATAATTTAGAAAAAGATATGAAAAAATATTTATCATTAGTAGTTGTTATTGCAGTTTCGGCGATGCTTTGGAGCTGTGGTGATAAAAACTCTTGGACTATCAAGGGTAGTGTTGAGGGTGCTGACTCTACAACTTTGGTGCTTGAAGCTCCAGGGTATGGTGGATGGTATGCATTGGATTCTGTAATGCTCGACAAGAATGGAAAATTTAAGTTCTCGCAACCAGCATTAGGGTATCCCGAGGTGTTCCGTTTGGTAGCAAATAATCACAAAGTATATTTCCCTATAGATAGCATTGAAACTGTGAAATTTAATGGTTATGCATCGGCTCTTGATTCGGCTTATACTCTTGAAGGTAGTGTAATGGCTGAAATGATGATGACTATCGACCAAAAAATTGCAGCAATTGTGGCGAAAGGTGGAGAACAAGCTCTTGCTACAGATTCGTTATTGAAACGTGAACTTTCTGGAATGATTATCGGTGACACTGATGGATTGTTATCTTATTACATCATTAACAAGCGTGTGGGAAATACTGCGATTTTTGATGTGAACAACAAGAAGGATTTGCGTATCATCGGAGCAGTGGCAAATAAGTTCTCACAACAACGCCCCAAAGACCCTCGCACAGAGTCGCTTAAGAGACTTTTTCTTGAAAATCGTAGAGTGTCATCTGTGTCGAGTGGTGATACTATTCAAGTGGCACAAACAGCCCTTTTTGATATCAAATTATATGACAATAAGGGAGTGTTGCAGAGCCTTAATGAGGTGGCGTCAAAGGGGAATGTTACTGTGTTGAATTTCACTATCTATGCCGATGAGAAGTCGCCATTGTTTAATATCGCATTAAATAAAATTTATGAGGCTCACAAAGAGGCTGGATTGGAAATTTATCAAGTTTCGGTTGATGATAGCGAATTGCTATGGAAGGAGGCTGCCGAAAATCTCCCATGGATTACCGTATATAACTCTAAGGCCGACGGCGCTAATAACCTCCTAAACTACAATGTGACATTGCTTCCAATGTCGTATGTGATTGACCGCAATGGTGAATTAGTAGAGCGTATTGATGATGTAAATCAACTCGAAAAGGCAATTAAGAAATACCTTTAATGTTGCTTAAAGTATAAATGGGAAAATTTCCCATTAAAAGTTTGTTTTCCCGTAGATGTAGCCCTTGAATAGGTGTTGCACTGCGGGAAAAAATTTTGCTTTCCCTTGGCGTGATAATCGCCATGCAACGACTGGAATACGCAACACTCCAAGAAGCCCATATCCCACTACTAAACAGGCTCCATTGGCTTGTAATACCCCTTCGGTATATTGGCGCGAACCAGTCGAAAGGTCTTCATGATGAGTGATTGTAATAGGGAAGAAACGGCACTTTAATCCATGTTTCATCGCTTGGTGTATGAATATAAATTCTTCGCCAGCAGGCATTGCTGTGCCTATGCCAAAGTTGGTGTCAAATAATAGCGATTCGGGAATGTTTTTACGACGAAAAGCAATCTCAAACGATGTGATATAATACCCCTTAGGCATTTTATTGTTGAGGTCAAACTCATTGTCGGGGTATTGCTTGTTGTTGTTGCCACTATGACGGAATAGAGCAATGTCGATATGAGGATTTCGCTCAAAGGTGGTAACAATTGATTGCAACTGTTCGGCAGTGTAAATGAGGTCGTCATCGGCTATTAAGCATATATCACCTGATGCTTTTTTTAGAGCGTGATTGCGATTGACGCTGAGCCCTTTAGTGCGGGTGGTGTATATGACTAAGTCTTCGCGATGTAATTCATTGGGAAGAATGAGGTTAAATTCGTTGGTTTGCCATGAGACGAGATATTTTACCCCCTCAACCGTTGGCAAATTCATTTTTGCCACTCGATTCAGCCCCTCGTTGCCGTATGTGCATATCAATACCTCAAGCGTCATATTGTTATATCTTTGTTTGCCAGAAATTAATAAATCGTTGTGCTACAACCTTGCTGTCGTTATGCTTTTCTACAAATTTGCGACCATCGACACTTCGTGATACAATGTTTTCGGGGTGTAATACCACATCTTCCAATGTTTTGTATAGAGCTTCATCATTGGGTATGGCATTGATGATAGGTCGTAATTCGTTTTCGTTGATAAATTTATAGAAATCCTCCTCGCCTCCCGATAGTGTATTTAGCCCCATAGCCATGGCGAGTAGAGCATTTGTTGCAGGAGTATAGGAATAGAGTTGATCCATAACAATGTGCGCTTTGCGCAGACGGGCTATATATTCATCGTAGGGTAAATTCTCCACTATATCCAATTGGCATTGAGTGGGATATTTCTCTGCGATGCGTTTTGCAACATTTTCAATGCGGTCGGTGCCTTTTTCGGCTTGACGGTTGCGATGACGACCAAGAAATAGTGTTACCTTTTCGGGGGTGGAGTTAATTGGTTGATTTGCAATGTTTTCTGTATCAACTGGAATACCACCATAAGCAATCATATCGGCAGGGAGAATGCGCCTTGCTGATAAATCATATTCGTAAAGCGCCGTTACCACACCATCAATGTTGTCGTAGATATATCGACAATGGTCTTTCAATGCAGGTTGGAGCCATTCTTCTTCTTTGTTGATAATTGGACCTGGTTTGCCTCCAATTTGCCACTCACTATATTGCAAAGGGGTGTCGGTAGCGCAACACATCTCAACATAGTGACTATCAGTGCCTAATGCAGTGAGAAATACTTTGCCATTGTCGCGTTTCAGACGGTCAAAAATTTCACGATTGCGATGTGGACGCAAGTCTAAAAAAGTGGGGTTGCTGATATGAACCACATCATACCCCTTAAAACTGTTGCGAAGCGAGGTGTTGAGTTTCAACCACAATAAAGCGCCACCTAATTTGCCGTTAGATGGGCGAGAAATGTCGATGTCGCGATGAGTGTTCATCCAATATGAACCATGCGATGCTACAGTTATATCGTGCCCCATTTTTGCCAATGCGTTGGCAAGGGTGCGATGATAATTGCTTGCGTCTCCTAAAAATAATATCTTCATCGTGTCAATCTATTTAGTGAAACAAAGCAATGGACGAGCGAGTAGGGCAATGCCTCGGCCTCCTCGGCTTATAATATTGAAAAATAGATGCATAATAATCTTGCGATACCATCCACTACGCGACATTACCTCTTTGAGTAATCGGCGGGCATCGCTGATGGCTCCTTCGCGTTGGTAAAATCCTGCAAGAATCACACGGCGCACCTCAATATATTTTTTCATTGATTGCAAGTTGCTATTGTCTAATGCTTTATCAATAGCATTGAGCGCAATTTCCCAGCATTGTGGTTTTGCCGAGAATTTAGTGCCAGTGATTGACTCCTCTTGAAGCACAACGGTCACAGTTGCGTTTCCCTTAAGTCGTTTAATTTTTGGATTTGCGAGAAGTATTCTTACTCCGAGTTCGTAGTCGTTCCATGCAGGTAACGATTCATCCCATTCGCCAACTTTTCTGAATAGGCTTGTGCGCGCAACATATCGTTGAGTTGCAAAAGTGGCATGGAATAAGTGGTTATATAATATATCCTTGTCGCAGAAACGATATTCAGACTTTGCTCCTGATAGGGTTTTCACGTTAACATTGGCTCCTGCGACATCAATATCAGTATTTTCGGCAAATGCATCTATAATACGCTGAGCATGTGTGGGGTGCATGATGTCGTCAGAGTCAAAAAACATAGTATAAGGGGTTTTTACCTCCTTCAACCCTCTGTTGCGAGCGGCTGCAGCACCAGGTTTGGTTTCGCTCAATATCGTTACATGAAAATCATTGGCTTCAACATTTTGTTTCCAGTTGTTAAGCACCTCAAGAGAGTTGTCGGTAGAGTTATTGTCAACCAAAATCACCTCAAGAGGACGCAACGATTGCTTTGCAACCGAGTCAAGAGTCGCTTTTACCACCTCTCCACGATTGAAAACAGGAATAATAATCGATATTTGAGCCTCTGATGCCATATTTGTATTTAACGGAAAAAGAACTTATTATATTATAACGAAAACGTGAAAAGTGAAACGTTGGTAGTCGTGACTTAGTGTGTAAATGTGAAGTGTTTTTGTTGCCATAGTTATAGCAATCATAATTCTATTTGTGATTTGCGAGTGTTTAGCGATTGAAAGCGTGTGATTTTTTGATTTTGCCACGAAAAATTGTTATATTTGTGGTGCGAAAAACTGCGCTGTTGCAGTATATAACCTACCTATAAGTAAAAATTTTATGTCAACTGAAGAACAATTACCTATCGAAGATAATAAAGCCGCTGTAAATTATAGCGAAGATAACATTGTAACACTTGAATGGCAAGAGCATATTCGTCGCCGTCCAGGTATGTATATTGGGAAACTTGGCGATGGTACAACATCTGACGATGGTATCTATGTGCTTCTCAAGGAGGTGCTTGATAATGCTATTGACGAGTATATGATGGGCTTTGGTAAGCAGATTGTCGTTGATATTGTTGACGGGAAAGTAGTGGTGCGCGACTATGGTCGTGGTATCCCCTTGGAAAAGGTAGTTGACGTGGCATCTAAGATGAATACAGGTGCTAAGTATGATTCAGCAGCATTTAAGAAATCGGTGGGCTTGAATGGGGTAGGTATCAAGGCTGTGAATGCACTTTCTACAAGTTTTATTGTTGAGAGTGTGCGTGATGGACAGTGCAAACATGTTGAATTTTCAAAAGGTATTATTACCGACGAACATGATATTTGCGCCACTGACCAACCCAATGGCACAATGGTTACATTCATTCCCGATGCCGAAATATTCCGTGATTATCTCTATCGCGAAGAGTTTGTAGTGCCTTTGTTGAAAAATTACACATTCCTCAACACGGGATTGGTAATCGTATTCAATGGCAAACGCTTTGTGTCGCGCAATGGTCTTGTTGACTTGTTGAAAGAGAATATGACCAAAGATCCTCTTTATCCTACAATTCACCTTTCGGGAGAGGATATTGAGGTGGTAATCACTCACGCTAATCAATATGGTGAGGAATATTACTCGTTTGTGAATGGTCAGCACACTACTCAAGGTGGTACACACCTTACAGCGTTCAAAGAGGTGGTGTCGCGTACGATTAAAGAACACTTCAACCGCAACTTTGAATATTCCGACATTCGCAATGGTATGGTTGCTGCGATTTCGGTGAAGGTAGAAGAGCCCGTGTTTGAGTCGCAAACAAAAACTAAACTCGGTTCGCGCGACATGGGGCCTAACGGACCATCGGTAGCGAAATTTGTGGGCGATTTCATTAAGAAAGAACTCGACAACTATCTACATAAAGACCCAACAACAGCCGAGATAATTCTCAAGAAAGTGCAAGAGAGTGAGAAAGAGCGCAAGTCGATGGCTGGCGTCACAAAACTTGCTCGCGAAAAGGCTAAAAAGGTAAATCTACACAATAAGAAATTGCTCGATTGCCGTGTGCATCTTAATGATGTAAAGGGTGATGATGAGAAGAAACTTGCTTCGTCAATCTTCATTACCGAGGGTGACTCTGCAGCAGGGTCAATCACTAAAATTCGTGATGTGGAAACTCAAGCAGTGTTCTCATTGCGAGGTAAACCACTTAATACATTTGGTTTGACTCAAAAGGTGGTGTATGAAAACGATGAGTTTAACCTCCTTCAAGCAGCATTGAATATTGAGGACGGTCTTGACGGATTGCGCTATAACAATGTGATTATTGCAACCGACGCCGATGTCGATGGTATGCACATTCGCTTATTGATGATTACTTTCTTTCTTCAATTCTTCCCCGATTTGATTAAGAAAGGGCATGTGTATGTGTTGCAAACTCCACTTTTCCGTGTGCGTAATAAAAAGACTGCCAAACGTGTGGGTATGAAAACAACCAAGAAGCAAGGTATTGCCGAAGATACTTACTATTGCTATACCGATGAGGAACGTATCAATGCAATCGAAAAACTTGGTGCAAATGCCGAAATCACACGATTCAAAGGTCTTGGTGAAATTTCTCCCGAAGAGTTCCGTGATTTTATTGGTCCTGATATGCGAGTTGACCGCGTAACACTTCGCAAAGAGGATGGAGTGGCTGATTTGCTTGAGTTCTATATGGGCAAAAATACAATTGAACGTCAAAACTTTATCATCGATAACCTTGTTGTGGAAGATGATACAGAAATCGCATAAACAACTCTATAGGTGTAACTAAAACTATATATTTTGAAAAGAGTAGCATTATATCCAGGCACCTTCGACCCATTTACTGTAGGACACCTTTCTATCGTAGAGCGTGGGTTGCAACTGTTTGACGAAATTGTCATTGCTATAGGGATAAATGAGTCAAAGAAGAATAACACTTCTATCCAACAACGCATTGAACATATTGAGCGCGTTACGACTAAGATGCCAGGAGTGAGAGTCGTGAGCTATAATAACCTCACTGTTGAGGCTGCAAAGGAGCATGGCGCAAATTTTATACTTCGTGGAGTGAGAACGGTTGCAGACTATGAGTATGAACGCAATTTGGCATACGCCAATCGCAATCTTACTGGTATTGAAACAGTGTTGCTCTATACGCTCCCTGAGTTATCGTATATCAGTTCGACGATGGTGCGAGATCTTCAACGCCATGGCTATGATGTAAGCCCGTATGTTCCCGACGAACAATAGCGGTTGTTTCAAAAAAACAAAGACAACGAAATGAAAAAGATATTCTTTATACTTGCCATATTCTGCTGTGTATGCGTATCAGCGCTTGCTCAGAGTATGAAGATGACCTCTTCGCAAAAATTGCGTTATGCCGAGGGGATTATATCAAACTACTATGTTGATACAGTAAATTCCGACAAGATTGTAGAGGAAGCAATCATCGCGATGCTCAAGACTCTCGATCCACATTCGACATATTCTAATGCAGAGGAGACCAAAGAGATGACCGAACCTCTCAAAGGTAACTTTAGTGGTATTGGCATTACATTTAATATGCAAAC
>JAFOYQ010000062.1 GCA_017424575.1 Muribaculaceae bacterium | reverse complement strand
ACTCGGTTTTTTCTTAGCAACAAATGCCCAAAATCAAGTCAACATAGCACGCCGAGAAGAGTTTTACGAAACTACGCTCAACGAATTGTTTAACGAGATGGATAGATTACAAATTTCTATTGATGACATAATAAGTCACTATAATAATCGCAAATAATAACAGCTAAACTTTCTTCAATCGTCAATGAGATTGACTTGCTAATGGTTAATCTCTTTGACGATTTTTCCATAATGAGATAGTTTTCTCATCTAAAAGTACAAATAGTTGCATATCTTGGTTAAATTTATTTTCTTTGCAATACCAATAAGTTTTTATAACCTTAATCATCATGATGAACGAAAAATTACTTGAGATTTATGCTCAAAGTTTCAAAGATAACTGGGAACTTCCAGCCCTATCCAACTACATAACAAAAAAGACTATCTCATACGGCGAATTTGCTAAAGCAATAGCTCGCTACCATATACTGTTCAACGAGTGTGGCATTAAACAGGGGGATAAAATTGCTCTATTAGGCAAAAACACTCCCGAATGGATTCAAATATTCTTTGCAACAATCACTTATGGCGCTGTAATTGTGCCTGTACTCAATGATTTCAATCCCCAAGATGCTCAGCACATAGTAAACCATTCCGACTCAGTACTACTCTTTACCGACCCTGGTATTTGGGAATCTATCGACTACGATAAGTTGCCTAAAGTAAAGGCTGTATTTTCTCTAACCAACGGCGAACTTCTTGCCGAGAGTGAGGAATCGGAAGAGATTGTGCTTAATGCAATGCGAAATCTTTCAAGCATTTTCAATACAAAATATCGCAATGGTTTCAGCCGCGAAGATATAAAATATCCCGATGTCGATTCCGAATCACTCGCTGTAATCAACTATACATCTGGCACAACTGGATTCTCAAAAGGGGTAATGCTTTCTTACAACAACCTTTGCGGCAATGTGATATACGGCATTAACGCCAATCTCCATTTCCGTGGGTCACGATGCGTATCGTTTCTCCCTTTAGCTCATGCCTATGGATGTGCGTTTGATATGCTAGTGCCATTGGCAGTAGGTACCCACATCACCTTGTTGGGGAAACTCCCTTCTCCTAAAATTTTGCTTAAGGCAATGAGCGAAATTCGCCCTAACTTGGTAATCTGCGTGCCATTAATTCTTGAAAAAATCTATCGCAAGCAAATTGTGCCTATGATTACTAAAAAGAATATCCGTTGGGCACTCGCTATTCCATTGATTGACACTGCCATTTATACCCAAATACGCAAAAAACTCATCGAAGCATTTGGCGGTGAATTTGAAGAAGTTATCGTGGGGGGAGCTCCTCTCAACAAAGAGGTTGAAGATTTCCTCCACAAAATCAAATTCCCATTCACCGTGGGTTATGGTATGACCGAATGTGGTCCACTAATTAGCCACACTCCTTGGCGTGAATTTATCCCCACATCATCGGGACGCACACTTCCTGGCATAATGGAGTCGAAAATCTTAAGTTCCGACCCCGAAAACATTCCTGGCGAAATATGTGTGAGAGGAGAAAATCGCATGCAAGGCTACTACAAAAATCAAGAAGCTACCGACTTAGTGCTTGATAAAGATGGCTGGCTACACACTGGAGACATGGGCACTCGTTCAGCCGATGGAACGATTTTTATCAAAGGTCGCTCAAAAACTATGATACTTTCGGCCAATGGTCAAAACATTTATCCCGAAGAGATTGAATCAAAACTCAACAACATGCCTTTCGTTGCCGAAAGCCTTGTAGTAGAGCGAAATAGTCGCTTAGTAGCACTCGTTTACCCCGACTATGAAGCAATGGACGCAAATGGCATTGGTGCATATCAACTTAGAGAGGTCATGGAGCAAGTGCGTAAAGACCTAAATAAACTTGTTGCTCCATACGAACAAATTGAAAAAATTCAATTGATTGCCAACGAGTTTGAGAAAACACCTAAACGTTCAATAAAACGATACCTCTATAATGCATAAAGTTCAAAAAACTTAAGAATAGCCGAGCCCTTGATATATAGGTTTCGGCTATTTTTTCGTTATTAATATAGAGATACCGTCAATAATTGGTTATCTCAAGAAAATATCGTAAATTGCAACAAATTTCAAGATTATTACAAGAATAATGACTAAATACCTCGTCACAGGAGCAGCCGGGTTTATCGGTGCAAACTTTGTAAAATATATATTAGCAAAATGGGGCAATGATATAGAAATCGTTATCCTCGACGACTTGACCTATGCGGGTAACCTCTTGACCATTAAAGAGGAGATTGAATTGAATAATGTTACTTTTGTGAAAGGGGACATTGGCGACCGCGATTTGGTGAGCGATCTCATTGCAAAGCACGACCCTCACTACATCGTAAACTTTGCTGCCGAGTCGCATGTTGACCGTAGCATCACAAATCCACGACTATTCCTTGAAACAAATATCCTTGGCACTCAAAACCTTCTCGACTGTGCTCGCAAAGCATGGTACGAGGGGAAAGATGCAAGTGGCAACAATCAATATAAAGAGGGGCGTAAGTTCCTTCAAATCAGCACTGACGAGGTGTATGGTTCGCTTGAAAAAGATTACGACACAGCACAGCCACTATCGGTGTGCGACGATGTAAAACGCGTAATCGAAGGGCGTGATAATCTTAAAACATTTGGCAAAAATTTCTTTACCGAATCTACTCCATTGGCACCTCGCTCGCCTTATTCAGCAGCAAAAACTGGAGCCGACCTTATTGTTCTTGCTTATCACGAAACTTATGGCATGCCTATTAATATCACTCGCTGCAGCAACAACTATGGGCCTTATCACTTCCCCGAAAAACTCATTCCTCTAATCATCAAAAACATTCTTGAAGGGAAAGCTCTTCCAGTGTATGGCAAAGGTGAGAACGTGCGCGACTGGCTTTATGTCGAAGACCATGCTAAGGCAATCGACATGGTGCTTCGCAATGGCAAATTGGGCGAAGTGTATAACGTGGGTGGTTTTAATGAAGAGCAAAATATCGACATCGTTAAGACTGTGATTGCAATCATTGCTCGCATCATGAAAGAAGAACCTCAATATCAATCTTTATTGACATGCGAGGTGGAGAAAATCAACAACGACCTCATCACATTTGTTGCCGATCGTCCTGGTCACGATATGCGCTATGCAATAGACCCTACAAAGATTGCTGTAGAACTTGGGTGGTATCCCGAAACACCATTCTCAATTGGCATCGAGAAAACCATTCGTTGGTATCTTGACAACCAGCCATGGGTTGAAAGTGTCACTTCGGGCGACTATCAACAATACTACCAACAAATGTATCAAAATAGAAAATAACACTACTCCATAAAACAATTATAAATATATGAAAGGTATCGTTCTTGCAGGTGGTTCAGGCACTCGATTATACCCTATCACAAAAGGGATTTCGAAGCAATTAATTCCAGTGTATGACAAACCGATGGTGTATTACCCCATCTCGGTGCTTATGCTTGCTGGAATACGCGAGATTCTCATTATCTCCACCCCCACCGACCTTCCTATGTTTAAGCGTCTTCTCGGCGATGGCAGTGAGTTAGGCGTAAAATTTGAATATGCCGAGCAACCTCGTCCCGAGGGGCTTGCACAAGCATTTCTCATTGGAGAGGAGTTTATTGGCAATGACGATGTGTGTCTTGTGCTTGGCGACAACATCTTCTATGGCCAAGGATTTACTGCAATGCTCATTGATGCACTAAACAATGCCAAAAACAATGAGGCAACTGTTTTTGCATATCCTGTGTTAGATCCCCAACGATATGGGGTGGTTACTCTCGATGAAAATGGCAAAGCAATTGACATTGAGGAGAAACCTGCTAATCCAAAGTCAGACAAAGCCGTTGTGGGACTTTATTTCTATCCCAACGACGTAATCAAAGTTGCTCACGATGTTAAGCCTTCGGCTCGTGGTGAACTCGAAATTACAAGTATCAATGAAGCATACATGAAGCAAGGACGCTTAAATGTAAAATGTTTTGGCCGCGGATTTGCATGGCTCGACACTGGTACAATCGACTCTCTCATGGAAGCATCTAACTTCATTGAAGCGATTGAAAAACGCCAAGGATTGAGAGTTGCAGCCCTTGAAGAGGTTGCCTATCGACGTGGATTTATCGATGCACAACAGCTTCGCATTCTTGCCGAGCCAATGAAAAATAACGAATACGGACAATACCTTTTAAGACTTACCAATAGTGACATCAAATAAACCACATATCATTGACCTACCTAAGGTAACCGACCCTCGAGGCAACTTGTCGTTTATTCAAAATAGCGATCAAATTCCCTTTGACATTCAACGCACCTACTGGATTTATGATGTGCCTGGAGGTATGTTTCGCAATGGGCATGCATTTCGCACTCAACATGAGTTTATCGTAGCACTCTCGGGCAGTTTCGATGTTGTGTTACACGATGGCGTTGAAGAGAAACGCATACACCTCTCTCGCTCATATTATGGATTGTATGTGCCACCTATGACATGGCGCTCTATTGATAATTTCTCGACCAATTCAGTAGCAATGGTGCTTTCATCGACTCTTTACGATGAAAACGACTATATACGTAATTTTGAAGAATTTCAAAAACTATCTTGCAATGAAAAATAAGCACAGCATATCATTATTAAGCGATTGCAAGGTAATTGAGCTACCTCGTCATCGACATGAAAATGGGTCACTATCAGTGGTAGAAAACTCAAATGAATTTCCTTTTGAAATCAAACGCGTATTTTACCTCTACGACGTCCCTGGCGACTCAGAACGTGGAGGACATAGCCATCACGAAGGGGAAGAATTAATCATCGCAGCAAGTGGTAGTTTTGACGTAACGCTCACCGACGGGCATAGTAGTCACACCTTCAATCTCAATCGACCATATCGCGCTCTCTACATCCCAGCAGGGGTGTGGCGTAGCATCGACAACTTCTCATCGGGCTCGGTGTGCTTAGTTCTCACTTCCGAAAAATACTCCGAAGCCGACTATGTGCGTGACTTTGAGGAATTCAAAGCACTCACTGCCGTCAAAGCTCCTCGCTAATTAGAACAATGTTAATTGCACAGCCTCACGACCAAAGATTGTTTGTGAGGAGAGCATTATATTGCGACATTGCGCCCAGCCTTGTGAGCAATTGCGTAATTTGAATGTCACCATACCCACACAACCCGAAGCGAGCGAACGCAATTTGCTCAACACTGCCGATACTGAATTGATACCGCTCATCTTAATAGTTGCAATAACATTTCCTCTTTGAGTGAGAGTTGCATAAATTTCATCTTGAAAATTGATTGTCGCCATAATTCTACTATTGTTTTGATTTACATCACAAAAGTAGCACCACACATGAGCAACAATCCCGCTCACATTATTTAATTTATGCAAAATTGCAACCCTATCAAAAAAGAAACAACAAAAGGATGCTACTCCTATATGAAACATCCTTAAGTCAAAGTTATTTACCCTTATTCAATCTGTTATTAAGGCTAATATTTTATCAATTGTTTTTATATGTATTTGAATCCTCATACCAAGTAGTCCAGTATGATTCTCCATTACCATTATCGTATAAATCATTATATAGCTCTTCAGAAATGTGTTTATGCAAACATTCTTCAGAGCAATAAGTATCGCACCCTTCAATTACAAACCCCTCAATCATGGGTTTTCCACATTCATCACAAATTCGAAAACAATTCAATACCTCACTCAACCTTTCCCAAAAATCAGCATCTGTAGTATGGGCGATGAGCCCATCTTTGAATTCATCCCACAAACCAAGAATTGTTTTGCATTCCATTGAGAGAAATTCGTAAACCATTTTGTTGGTATATTCATTTTCCATATCATTAATTAAGCTAAAGATTATCTGTATCTACAAAATTATAAAATATTACCTAATAAAAAAGACAAAAAACAATCTTGACAATAAGTTTTGACATCATAAATCATCTAATTTTCATGTTTTATGGCATTTATAATGTAATATTTACGAAAAAGTATCGCTATGCGTCTTTTTTTTTGTATTTTTGTACAAGAATAGGAAAATTCTGTAATTTTTTATTTATCAATATATAAAACTTTTATTCAATGAGACTAATTATTGAACCAAACTACGAAGAAGTATCTCGTTGGGCTGCTAACTATGTAGCATCACGTATCAATGAGGCTAACCCAACTGCCGAAAAACCTTTTGTTCTTGGTTGCCCTACTGGTGGTTCTCCACTCGGCATGTACAAAAACCTCATCAAACTCAACAAAGAGGGTAAAGTTTCATTCAAACATGTTGTAACTTTCAACATGGACGAATATTGTGGCATTCCTCAAGACCACGAACAAAGTTACCACACTTTTATGTGGACTAACTTCTTCAACCACATCGACATTCTTCCTGAAAACGTAAACATCCTCAACGGTAACGCTGAAGATCCTATCGCAGAATGCCAACGTTTTGAAGACAAAATTCAATCTTATGGTGGTATCGACCTTTTCATGGGTGGTGTAGGTCCTGACGGTCACATTGCTTTCAACGAGCCAGGTTCAGCATTGACTTCTAAAACTCGTATGAAAACTCTTACTCAAGATACAATCATCGCTAACTCTCGCTTCTTCAACAACGACGTTAACCAAGTTCCTAAAACTGCGTTGACTGTAGGTGTTGGTACTGTTATGGCTGCTAAGAGTGTTATGCTCATCGTTAACGGCTACAACAAAGCTCGTGCATTGCGTCATGGTGTAGAAGGTGGCATCAGCCAAATGTGGACTATCTCTGCTCTTCAAATGCACCCTAAAGCAATCATCATCGCCGACGAAGATGCTTGTGCTGAATTGAAAGTGGGCACTTACAAATACTTCAAAGATATTGAAGGTGCTAACCTCAACCCCGACACACTTCTCTAATCGACAATAATCATCCTCGATTATAACACCCGAGGCATTGCAATGATGCAATGCCTCGTTTTTATTGCAATAATTGATATATAATGCATTAATTTTTCTATCTTTGCAATTGATATGAAGATTGTGAGATATACATCAGATGATAAGTGCAGATGGGACTCGTTTGTTGGCGAGTCGAAGAACGCTACATTCCTACTCATGCGCGACTATATGGATTACCATAGCGACCGCTTTGTAGACTTCTCATTGATGTGTGTCGACGACAATGATAATATTGTTGCCTTATTGCTTGCCAACCGCATTGACAACACGCTATACTCTCATCAAGGACTAACTTATGGTGGTTGGATTACCCCAACAAAGGGATTCACCGTAACAACAATGTTAGAGGTGTGGCAATTGATGACTACGTATCTCGCATCGTGTGGCATTGAAAGGTTAATTTACAAAGCAATTCCACATATTTATCATCGCTACCCTGCCGAGGAGGATATATATGCAATATTTAGAGCAGGAGGAGTTTTTCATTCATCTCTAATTTCCACAACTCTCCCACTCGACAATACACGTTTGCGATTTAACGAAAACGCTCGCCGTGGCATGAAAACAGCGCAAGCAAATGGCATAACTGTAGAGCAAAGCAATGATTTCGAAGCGTATTGGAAAGTGCTATCAGAGATGCTCCATGAGCAATATAACACAACTCCTGTACACTCTCTCGATGAGATTAAATTGCTCCAAAGTCGCTTCCCCGAAAATATCAAACTATATATAGCACAACACAATGACGAGGTTGTGGCTGGCGTGGTAATATTCTTTACTCACACAGTAGCTCATGCCCAATATATCGCAGCATCTGCTAAAGGGAAATCACTTAAAGCCCTCCCCCTACTATTTGACTACATCATAACAAATGAGTGTGGAGATTGCCGATATTTCGATTTTGGGACATCTAACGAAGATGGAGGTCAATACCTCAACGAAGGACTTATCACTCAAAAAACAGGCATGGGTGGTCGAGGCATTGCATACAACACCTTTGAAATCGAAATAAAAGGTTAAAATACCCCTCTAAAAAAGTTTTAAATTCTCAAAACTTGGAGTGAGTTCTCCTCGCTCTATCTTGTGTATTATCTCCACTACTCGGTCGTTCATTGGAGTAGGACATCCCACTCGGCGTCCATATTCCGACACTGCACCATTGATAGCATCAACCTCAGTGAGTTTACCTTTCTCGATATCTTGAAGCATACTTGCTTTGAGCTTTGCATGCTTGCGTATTGCGATAGGGATAATAAAGAATGAAAATGCGCGTTTTAGCGAATTAGTATAGTTTAAGAGTTTTACGATATCCTTCCCTTGCACTGGTTCGATGCGTATATTCCCAGCGTGACACACATCGATACACTCCTTAATTAGAGCTTGCACTATGCGACGAGAAGCACGAGGTTGTGCCGCTTCGCCAAAGGTGCAACCAAGCACTGCACTCATTCCCGAAAATGCTGCATTTATAAGGAGCTTGCTCCAACGAGTGCCAATAAAATTATCCTCAACATCGACCGTTCCCATTTTTTCAAGCAATTCCTTCACCTTATCAAAGTATTTATTTCGTTGATTAGATATCGCTCCCAATGAGAATGACAACGCGTCGGGCGCACTTGTGAGTTCACACACCCCAGGTGATTGAAGTGTAGCACCCCAAGCCACAGTGCAACCTAGCACCCGTTCTTCGCCTAAAATAGATGCAATTTGCACCTCGGGCAATCCATTTTGGAAGGTTACCAACACCCCATCGGTGGTGAGATACTCTTTAAGCATATTCACCACCTCATGGTTATGTTGTTGTTTTGTCATTAAAAAGATAATATCATATTGACCACTCATTTCATCGGGAGTATAGGCAACCACAGGTTGGCAGAACTGCACAGTTCCCACAATTGTCGCACCCTTTGCCTTCAACGCCTCTACATGAGCCTTATTGCGATTGATTAGTTCAATCTTCAACCCAGCCTTTGAAATATAAGCACCTAAAATTGTGCCTAACGAGCCAGCACCATAAATTGCTACACGCATGTTGATATTTTTAAGTCAATATGATTAATTACTCTTAATTATTGAGCAGGAGCCCATTTGCAACGCACAGGAGAAACTATTGCACCTTCCTCTTTGAGTTGCTTCATCGCTTTATCAACCTCCTTGCGGTCAAGACCACCAAGTTCTGCGATTTTACCAGCGTTTAATGGCTCGCCAGCCTCTTTCATAATTGCTAAAACTTTATCTTTCATATTGGTAATATATTAAATGTGTTATATATATTAATGTATATATGCAAATTTAGTAAATTCTTTAATAAAAAACAACCCCGAGTCAATGACCCGAGGTTGTTATTGTTATTTTAGAGATATTTCTTTGATAAATAATCATTACACCTACTAATGTTATGCTGCACCCCATTTTCCCATTCTGCATTTATTTATTAATTTCATTACAATAGCCGTTAAAACACCATTGCCATACTTGCCCCAAATGTGTTATTATTATAATATGGAGCAATTGCTATCGCAGTTTTCGAGTCATCTAAATTAAACCACCTTTTCCACACAGGTAGCATCCAATAACCTATTCGAGCACATAATATCCCAACACCTGCACCAGCTATTACATCATTAAACCAGTGGCGATCATTCCATAATCGCATAAATCCTATTCCACAAGCAACTGCATAAGCACCAATTCCACACCCAATACCATATTCACTTCTCACCAACTCAGCGCCCATAAACGCAGTAGAGGTATGCCCCGATGGAAATGAATTTAATGCTCTTGAATCGGGACGTTGCGATTTTATAGCATATTTGGCCGTATTAACAATTGCTCCCAGAGAAAGCCACGAAGTAGCCAAGACAAGCACTCTATCTGTAAACGAATGACGAGCAGGAGCTCCTATATAATCCAATCCCAAATATGCAGCAGCAGGAAGATACTGAAAATAATCATCTATATGAAAATAATTATCACCTCTCAATTCTGCTATATCTTGACGAAAACTGCGTGTTGCATCTTTGTATCCATATTCTGTTAACCCCAAAGCGCCAACTGTTATCAATGTAGCTGGAACGATAAGATGCTCCGGCTTAAATTCCTCAACCTCATCAACCACTTGTACACTATCAGTCGACTGCCCATATACATAAGACCGATTGGCGAATATAAATAATATTAATATTATGATTTTTACCCTCATTTTGTAGAATTATTCGACATTACAACCAAATATTTTGACAAAAATAACAATTTCTCACCAATTAACAATAGTATTATACATAATATCAACAAAAAACAACCTCAAGACAAAGACTCGAGGTTGTTTTTTATTTCAAATTATCTCTTAAAGAAATAATTATTTTACTGTACAGATGCTTACGCGGTTCCAAGCAGCTTTTTCTGAGAACTTAGCAACGCCTTCACCTACAGCAGTGATGCGGTTAGCATCGATTTTGTAAGTTTTAACGAGCATGTTTTTAACAGCTTCAGCACGAGCAGCAGCGAGTTTTTCGTTGATTTCTTTAGAACCTTCAGCAGAAGCGTAACCTTTAACTACAACTTTAGTATCTTCGTTTGCTTTAAGATCAGCAGCTACCATTTCAACGCTAGGTTTTTGGTCAGCTTTAATTTTAGAAGAACCTTGGTTGAAGTATACATAACGCACGTTGTTGTTAACTACAACTTCTTCTTTAACAGTTTCAGGTTTTTTGTTTTTGCAAGCAGCGAGTTCAGCAGCGAGAGCAGCGCTTTCAGCAGCAAGAGCAGCTACTTTAGCATTGCAAGCGTCGTTAGCAGCACGAAGGTCGTTGATTTGTGCGTTAAGAGCGTCAACTTCAGCTTGATCGTAAGGTTTCACGCATTTGAAACCTTGGCCACCGAGGTGGAAAGTAATACCAGCCATGAGGTTGAATTTAGCACGATTTACATCATAGTAAGCAGATGATGAAGAAGTTCCGTCTTTGTGGAAACCACCTTCAGCCATAATATCGCTCATATTCCAAGTTACAGATGGTTTCAAAGAAAGAGTGATGATTTTGCTTACGTTGAAGTTCAAGTTAAGACCAGCTTTAGTAGCAAAGAAGTTGTGGTCAGCACCGTAACCAGTTGCCCAGTTTTCTCTGTCATAGTTTTTGTCATAGTAACGACCCCAACCTGCACCAGCTACTGCTTCAACTTCGAATACTTGATATTTGCATTTGCAAGCACCGAAAAGTTTGTTGAAATTGATAGCGCCATAAACGCCAGCGTATTGATCATCAAATACGTTTACGCCTTGACCATAAGAAGTGTTGATACCCCAGTTGCCTTCGATACCTACAGCAAGAATTGGAGATACTTGTTTTTCGATTTCGATACCAGCGATACCACGAGTATCTTTGATGAAATCATTACCAACGATAGGAGTTGTACCACCACCTACCAATGAAATTGACCAATTGTCAAAAAATTTAGGAGCTTCAATTGCTTGAGCTTGTGCTGACATTGCACCGAATGCTACAGCAGCCAAAAGAATAATTTTTTTCATCTTGTGTATAGTTAATAAAATTAATTGTAATTTTCAAAGACAAAGTTAAGTATAATTACACATAACTACAAAATAAAATGTCGCAAAAATTACTTTTTTTCTTATTTTTTTTGCTCAAAAGAGCACTTTTTACGTTTTTTTGTGCAAAAAGATGCATTTGTGTTGATAATAAGACAACTTACATTCAAACACAAATACACTTTTTCGCTATCTTTTTAGATGTTTTTTGCTACAAATTCTTCAAACTCTGCTTCGTTCATATAACCAACATGAGAAACCTTTTCACCATTTGGTTTTACGATTACAACCATAGGAATAGCTTGAGCACCAAATTCATTAGCAATATCTTGCCATTCGTCAATATCAACTGACACAAACACAGCTTTATCGCCTGTTTTTTGAGCCACTGATTCAAAGTGTGGTGCAAATTGTTTGCATGGCATACACCATGTAGCATTAAAGTCAATAATTACTGGTTTTTCAGCATTTTTCAATTGAGCAACCTCTGAGAGTTCTACAACAACGAGTTTAGAAGAATCTACTACTGCAACAGCTTCAGTCTCTTCTACTACAGCTACAGAATCTGCTCCTGATTGATTCTTTTCACCCGAACCAGCGCAACTTGCAAAAAGTGCAGTTGCAAAAATTGATAATAAAATTGTTTTTTTCATACTTTATAAAAATTTAAATTAATAAAATTCGACTATTGTTTTCACTATTTCATTCTCTTCATCTGATATTGACAATTGAAGATTTTGATATTTCTTTGATTGTTTCAGAGTCATTAACAATTCATACACTGGAATTGTTCGCATCCAATGCTCCACTCCTAAAAAGGCCATCGGGCTTGAGTAGCCAAACGATAAGTAATGATTTTGCACTGCATCTTGAAAAATCTCTTGCATCGTGCCTGCACTTCCTGGCGTATATATAATTCCACCCTTTGCTATCGTAAGCAATTCATCTTCACGCAATGCATTAGCAAACAACTTTGTAATATGTGTAGCAAATGGCGTTGATGGTTCGTGACCATAAAGCCATGTAGGTATTGACACACTCTTATAAACATCTTGTGGATACTGTTTTATAACCTCAAATGCTACATCGAGCCATTTTGCATCGGTATAATGAGGCGCAACAGCAAGGAGCGATAGTGCATTTTCAACCTCTTCCTCAGTACGCCCTGCCATCCATGCCCCAAGGTGTGTTGCCTCCATTGCTCCAGGACCGCCACCACTCACAAGCAATTTCCCTTGCTCTGTTAGACGTTTGGCAATATTCACCACCTTTCGATACACCTCATCAGTGCGCAACATAGCATGACCTCCCATTATTGCAACAACATTACGTTCATCATATTGTGCCAAGAAATCATACAAAGCATCAAGAATTGCATGGTCGTGCAACGAGCGCGCCAATGTTTCGGCAATATCCTGCGATTGTTTTCCATATTTCAAATAATGCGCATAAACCTTATTATCAAAACATTGCCCACTCTCATCAAACGCATACAATTCGCTTGGCGAATACAACTTTGAGCGATATGGATTATATGGTTTATCCATTTTAGGAAACACAACACAATCAATCCCAATCGACATTGACGGCACAATTTTACACCCCATAAAGATACAGTCAACAAAACTCCATTCGCGATTTATTTCATCTTTGATTTCAGAAAAATCAATATCTTGAAATGCGCAATGAACAAACCTTTTTGTGGGTTCATTCATTAGTTGCTGTATCGATTCTATTTCTTTATATGGGTTGGGCATACGTCCCTAAAAAGTCACTCTTATAATCAGATTATTTTTACGACAAATTTAATTATTATTTTTCTTAATACACCTTTTAGGCGAGGAAAAACTACATTTCTGCCACAAATATGCTATAGTTTTAGAATTTTAGAGTAATTTTGTCACCAAATAAACCAACATAACACTATGTTTTGATTGCAAAAAGATAGACGCCCATGATTGACTTTTTAACAGACCTCGACACAAAGATATTGCTATTTTTCAATAGTCTCAACGCTCCATTTTTTGACTATTTTATGATGACATTTACTGGCAAATTCATCTGGATTCCCATGTATATTGCAGTCATCTACATTATATATCGTCGATTTGGGTGGAAAGTTGCCACTTGTTATACTCTTGCTATACCTATCGCCATTTTACTCGCCGACCAAATTTGTGCTTCTGCCATTCGCCCTTGGGCTGAGCGTTTACGCCCCACAAACATCAACAACCCCATAAACACTATGCTTCATATTGTTGATGGATATCGAGGTGGTCGATACGGATTCCCATCTTGCCATGCCTCAAACTCGTTTGCTTTGGCAATTTTCTTAACATTCCTATTCAACAATCGCCGCTTTACTATATTCATTCTCGCATGGGCTATAATCAACTCATACTCACGCCTATATCTTGGAGTTCACTATCCTGGAGACTTATTAGTAGGAGCTATAATTGGAGGTAGTATAGGTTATTTATGCTATTTTTGTGCCAATAAAATCGCTAAACTCATAGCAACGCCTATTGATGACAACAAACAGCGTTTTTACTCACAAATCACAATTGGGAGCAACGCTATTGAATATCGATTGTCGGACGTGATGATTATCGTGGGAATGTTAATTGCAACATCTATCACTCTCTACTCTCTTATATCCCTATTTATCAATTGATTTCCCTTCAATTAGAGCAAGTGCTTTCTCATAGCATCCCTCGGGCGAAATGAGGTGCAATGTTTCATCTTTTTTATACCAAGTCATCTGTTTCTTGGCATATACTCGTGTGTTTTTACCTATGCGAGCCACTGCAGTTTCATAATCCATTGTGCCATCAAAATAGGCAAACATCTCCTTATATCCCACAGTATTTAGTGAATTGAGATGACGCAAATGATATACACTGCAAGCCTCCTGTTCTAATCCAGCTTCAATCATCGCATCGACACGGCGATTTATGCGTTCAAATAGCTTTTCTCGCTCAAAATCTAACGACATCTTTACTATGCGAAATGGTCGCTCTTTTACTTGTCCTGTGCGCAATGACGAATATGGCACACCTGCTTGCATTGTTATCTCTATGGCGTGAACCAATCGCTTGTGATTGTTCAAATCTACCTGCTGATAATACTCAGGATCAAGAGCTAGTAACGTAGAGCGAAGCAACTCTATCCCACCCTCTTGATATATTGCCATAGCTTTTTCACGAATTTCGGGTGAAATTGTTGGCAATTCATCAATTCCCTTGGTAACAGCATCAACATACATCATCGAACCACCACACATCACTACATAGTCGTTCTCTTCCCACAATTGAGGGAGAAGTCGCATCACATCTTCTTCATATTGTGCTGCACTATAGTAATCTTCAAGCGAAAGTGTGCCTACAAAATGATGTGGCACCAAAGCCAATTGTTCAGCCGTAGGTGCTGCCGTGCCTATAGGTATTTCGCGATAGAGTTGACGAGAGTCGGCCGATAAAATATGGCACCCATAATGGAGTGCCAATTTTATAGCCAAATCGGTTTTCCCCGACCCTGTTGGTCCGGTTACAACGATAAGTGTCTTATTTTTATTTGCGAGTTGCAACGATTTTTGCAATTTCTACAATTACCTCTACAGCCTTTTCCATCGATGGAATGGGCACAAATTCATAACGACCATGGAAATTCAACCCACCAGCAAAGATATTAGGACATGGAAGGCCTTTGAATGAAAGTTGTGCGCCATCTGTACCACCACGAATGGGGACTACCTTTGGAGTTATATCGGCATTACGCATTGCTTGCTCAGCAATCTCAATAACATGCATTACTGGTTCGATTTTTTCACGCATGTTGTAGTATTGGTCTTTCAACTCAAGCGATGCACATTCGGGAAATTCCTTGTTAATCTTGCGAGTGAGGTGTTCAAATTCCTTTTTGCGACGTTCGAAGCGATCACGGTCATGGTCACGGATAATATAGGTCAACACTGTTTTTTCAACATCACCTTCAATTCCTACCATGTGATAGAATCCTTCGTATCCTTCGGTATGCTCTGGGGTTTCCCATCGAGGCAACATAATAGCAAATTGAGTAGCAACACGCAATGAGTTAATCATCTTGTGCTTAGCATATCCAGGGTGAACATTACGACCTATGAATGTTACTTTTGCCACAGCTGCATTAAAGTTTTCATATTCAAGTTCACCTATTTCACCACCATCCATAGTGTAAGCCCAATCGGCACCAAATTTTTCCACATCAAATTTGTGTGCTCCAAGACCAATTTCCTCGTCGGGATTGAATGCTATGCGAATATCACCATGCTTAATTTCGGGGTGGGCCATAAGATATTCTACTGCAGTAATAATTTCAGCAATACCAGCCTTATCATCAGCACCAAGAAGTGTATTACCATCAGTAACAATTAAATCTTGACCTGTATAATGGAGCAATTCGGGGAATTGTGTTGGTGATAACACTATCTCTTTTTCAGCATTCAACACGATATCATTTCCATCATAATCCTTCACAATACGAGGATTTACATGGCGTCCCGACATATCGGGCGATGTATCTAAGTGTGCAATAAATCCAATTGTAGGCACCTTCTCATCGGTATTTCCAGGAAGTGTTGCCATTAGATACCCGTTTTCGTCAAGCGACACATTCTTCAACCCAAGTTCTTTGAGTTTTCCTTCAAGGTATTGAGCAAATTCCATTTGCCCAGGTGTTGAGGGGGTAAGATTGGTCAACTCATCACTTTGAGTGTCAAACTTTACATATTCGAGAAATCTATCTACTACAGTCATTGTTGTAAAAAAATTCAAGGTTATTTTATAATTTTGTGCAAAATTACACAAAATCAACGGGATAACAAAATGCTCCCCATATTTTTATCTTTTTAGAATACATTGGCAGCAATTATGATTTCAATAACTTAATCTATTTTTACACCTATTTTCGCACAAAACTTGGTGACACTTTGTTTTTTTTGTAAATTTGAATCTCTAATTTTAATTTCAACTGTGTAACCACTATGGCTCAAATATATCAAAGTCTCATTGACCTCATCGGAAACACCCCCCTTGTACAACTAAACAACATAATGACCGATTTCAATCTAAAAGCATGCATACTTACCAAGATTGAATCATTCAACCCAGGTGGAAGCGTTAAAGATCGTGCTGCATTGGCTATGATTGAAGATGCTGAGCAAAAAGGACAACTTTCGCCTGGCGCACTCATCATCGAGCCCACCAGTGGCAACACTGGCGTAGGTCTTGCGTGGATTGCGTCACTCAAAGGCTACAAAGTGGTTCTCACTATGCCCGACACAATGAGCATTGAGCGCCAAAAACTCCTCAAAGCACTCGGTGCTGAGATAATCCTTACCCCTGGAGCAGAGGGTATGGCAGGTGCAATCAAAAAAGCCGAAGAATTACGTAACAATACACCTGGCTCTATTATTATCGGGCAGTTTGACAATCCCTCTAATCCCGAAGTTCACACCTCAACGACAGCGCAAGAGATATGGCGCGACACCAATGGCAATATCGACTTTTTTGTTGCTGGAGTGGGCACAGGTGGCACTCTTTGTGGCACAGCTCGTGGGTTAAAAGCTCACAATCCTCATATTAAAGCAATCGCAGTAGAACCAGCCGAATCGCCAATTATCAGCAACGGAAATGCAGGTCCCCACAAAATTCAAGGTATTGGGGCTAATTTTATTCCCAAGAACTATGATGCTTCGGTTGTAGATGAAGTTGCAACGGTCAAAGGTGATGATGCCATTACTACTGCCCAACTCCTCGCTCGTCGCGAAGGGATATTCTGTGGCATTTCATCGGGCGCAGCACTCAATGCTGCTATAAAAATTGCCCAACAACCCGAGAACGAGGGCAAAACCATTGTTGTATTACTTCCCGACACTGGTGAGCGATATCTTTCTACCGAATTAGTGAGATAAAATCTCAATTCTCACCAATTATTACTAATTTTGCAATAATAAATGCTTCGATATATGAAATTCGCTAAAAGTCTGCTACTAATTATACCTATCGTTGTTATGTATCTTGTTGGGTGCTTCCCTATTTCATCTGACAATGCAGTTATTGCAAACAACAATCAATTTGGCAATCTTGAAATGGTCACAACTCCTGAAACCATACCCAGTCAAATTGTCAATTACGAGGGTATGATACTATCTTTCAACAAAGACCTCCACATCCCCAATTGGGTTGCCTGGGAACTCACCGCAACCGAGGTAAGTGGGACTTTCCCTCGCGACGATAATTTCCGTGGCGACGATAACGTTATTGGCTCTGCCGAAAAATGGGATTACTCATATTCGGGTTACGATCGTGGGCACATGGCTCCTGCTGGCGACATGAAATGGAGCGCAAAGGCGATGGACGAATCATTTTATATGACCAACATGTGTCCTCAAGCCAAATCGCTCAACACTGGCGCATGGAAACGGCTTGAAGAAAAGTGTCGCCAATGGGCTGAAATTGACAGCGCTATTATTGTAATATGTGGTCCTATCGTAACCGACCACATCAACGAATATATCGGCGACTCAAAAGTAGCCGTACCTCAACGATTTTTCAAAGTTATATTATCTCCGTATATAGAAAATCCTCGTGGCATCGGATTCATAATGCCTAATGCAAAGGTACCTGGCGGTATGCAAGCAGCAGCCGTGAGCATCGACGAGGTTGAACGAGTTACAGGATATAATTTCTTTTCTTCACTACCCGATGAAATAGAAAATGACGTAGAATCTCAATGCAAGTTCCATTATTGGAGTACACTAAAAAACAACGCTAAAAAGAAAACAAAATAATGATAATGACCGACGATACTATTTGCGCCATTTCAACTCCTGCCGGCGTGGGAGGCATTGCTGTGGCTCGTGTAAGTGGCAAAGATGCCATTTCACTTGTTGACAAAGTGTGGAAAGGGAAAAGCCTCTCAAAGGCCGACACCCACACTGCTCATCTTGGCACAATTGTTGACGAAAATGGCGAAGCCATTGACCAAGCCGTAGCAACAGTGTTTCACAACCCTCGCTCATTCACAGGCGAAGATGTGGTTGAAATTGCCGTACATGGTTCTCGTTGGGTGCAACGTGAGTTGATAAATCTGCTCGTGCGCACAGGTTGTCGCATTGCCGACGCAGGAGAGTTTACCCGTCGCGCCTTTGCCAATGGACGTCTCGACCTTGCCGAAGCCGAAGCCGTGGCCGACGTCATCGCATCATCTTCTCGCGCCGCTCATCGCATTGCCATGAGCCAAATGCGTGGCGACTTCTCTCGTCGATTGACCGACCTCCACGACCGATTGCTCGAACTCGCTTCACTGCTCGAACTCGAACTCGACTTTTCGGAGGAGGATGTAGAATTTGCCTCTCGCCAAAAACTCCTTGCTATAGCACAAGAAATACACTCGGTCGTTACCCGATTAGCGTCAACATTTGCCACTGGAGCAGCCATCAAAGATGGTGTGCCTGTAGCAATCGTTGGCGAAACAAACGCAGGAAAATCAACACTCCTAAACCGATTGCTTCATGAGGAACGCGCCATCGTGAGCGACATTCATGGTACTACTCGCGACGTGATTGAAGACACAATCGAAATCGGCGACACACTATTCCGTTTCATCGACACAGCCGGACTTCGCGAAACTACCGACGTGATTGAGTCGCTCGGCATCGAACGCACCATAAGCAAACTCACCGATGCTCGCATCGTGCTTTGGGTTATCGATAGTGCAATTTCGGTTGAACAGCTCAACACCGTGGCACAACGAGTATTACCACACACCTCCGATGACCAAACCATCATCGTAGCTCTCAATAAAATCGACATCAACGCCACAAATGTTGACACATTACAATCGGCGCTTAAGGATATACTTCCACAAGGAGCAGTTATCGTTCCTATTTCGGCACAAAGAGGCGATGAGATTGACGCATTGCAACAACACCTCATCAACGCATCGGGCAGCGCCGACATCGCACCAGGAGAAGTGATGGTGACCAACGCACGCCACTACCAAGCACTCACACGCGCTGGTGAATCAATATCACGCGCCATTGACGGAATTAACATGGGGATTTCGGGCGACTTCATAGCACAAGATGTGCGCGAAACCCTCCACCACCTCGGCGAAATCACCGGCACCATCACCACCCACGACATCCTCGGCGAAATCTTCTCAAGATTCTGCATCGGCAAGTAACTAACGCCCTCTAATGCACACTAACAAACGCTAACGCCCACAAATAGCAACAGAATTTCCTACAAAAATAGACGAATAAATCCCGAAAGTTAGACTCGACTTTCGGGATTTTTCTATGCTTTAATGTCATCAACAAAAATATCTAGCCAAGTTTGCAGTGGAGTGCAATGAGGCGCAATGGAGTGCAACGACACGGCGAAGAGAATTGTACTTTCTATTTATACGGCGTTGGTTGTCTGCAACAAAAGTCTCTCACACCTTTTTTCTAACTTGCAAGTGTAGGCGAGCATAAACTATTATTCAAGATTTAAAAAGATATTTTTACCAGAGACTCTTTCCTATTGAGCCTTTGAATCTACCCATATATAGACCTGTATTATAGTTTTCGAACATACCTCGCACCATCATCATTCGGGACCCATCCCAGCGCACATTATCATCCTTGTTTAATTTCTCCAAAAGGCCTGCATGAATCATTAAAAACTCAAAGAACGCTTCTTCATCAGCATCGATTGCGTCCATTTTCTTTTTATAAGAGTACTCGTATTCAGAATCTGTTTTTTGCGGTATTTTTTCTCGTAAGTCTGCATATTCTATATCCATTTCAGGGGTTCTTCCATACGAGTAATCATAGGGGAGATAGTAATGTGGGTAGTCGGGGTGATTCAGATACAAGGATCGCAGTGACACATATCTATTGTCCATTACATCTATGTCGTAGTTGTTCCAAAACACCACTTTTAGCGCATAATGTTCTTTGCCCAACACCAATTTTTCAAATGTGTCTAATGTCGTTTCGTGAAATTTTTGCCAATACAAAACATCTTTGTCAAATAGAGCCTTTGTTTCGTTATCTTGAATTGTGCTACGCACTTTGTTCTCATAGGTTTTAACCAAAAAATTGAACATCAAGACCGTTAATGCCGATTTGCGCCTTACGGTATAGCCTGTCATATCTACATTGAAATCCAATAGGGACTCTATTTGTTGCTCTATATTTTTATTCTCTACTAATCTATTATTTGTCTTCTCAATAGGATGAAATTGATTGAGCCTCCATTGAATCATTTGGGTATTATTTCGCAGAGATTTATCCTTGTCATAACATAATGCTAATAAATCATTTATGGCTGTCTCGTGATCGGGCGATACCATTCCGTGAAGATATATATAACTCTGTTCTCGATGACTTTCAAACCACTCTTTCCATTGCTTTTCGCTTTCGGTTTTTGCCTCTAATGGTTTTAAAGGCAATTGTGCTACCGAGTCTACAGCTACACCCTCGCTCTCCGATGACGAAAGGTTGGCTTTACAATCCTCTCTCTGTTCATCGTTATTTAACAAAAGAGTTGCATCTTGTTGTGTGGTGTCGGCACCGGCCTTCGTTCTATTGTTAAGGCACGAAACAAGTGCAAACAATGGCACGACTGCGATAAGAAGATATTTTCTCATAAATATAGTTTTATTTATTGGCATTTCTTGATTAAAAGTTCTTTTACAAAGTTAATATAAATTATTCAACCATTTAATAAAAATCTTATGAAAATTTACTACCTTTACACTCGAATTAGGACACTAGCCAACGAAAAATGATCTATCGTTGATTATCAAATTTTTCGCCCCATTTGTGCCTCAAAATCACAACTATCCGACTGGCAAATGGTTACATTTGCTGCATCGGGAAATAAGAGCAGCAAACGCAAATACTACTCAATAACATGGAAACAAACGGGAACAACTTGAACTTGCGAAAGTTATAATGCAATTCAGATTGTTTCCGTTTAGTTTTGCTTCATACAGACATATTTGAAATATAGTAGATTTGGCTCATGTTTTGGCACACGTGTGCCAGCGTGTGCCAAATTTTCTACATAAATCGGTCAAGTTTACCAATGGTATCGGAAGTGATGAGATTCTGAAAGGGCATAGAATCTCATAACACGTATTTTTTAAACAACTCAAGCTTATAGGGCTGTTCTACGAAAAATTTACCACTTCCTATTTCACATTCTTTTTTTTGCTATGCTTTTATTTTGATATTCAGCATAATATGTGTATTCTAAGAAAAACTAAGTACATTCAAAATAGATTAATTCCTATAAGATTGACCACAACTTTTTTCCATGTATTTATGAGAATATCATTTAAAATTTCATCTGTGGTAATCAGTATCATTATAATAAGTTTAATAATGATGATATTTGTATCATCACAATAACGTGATACTAATAATCATGGTGGATTATTTCTATTATATTCTTATATCTTCTTTCTACTTTTCAAAAACAAGACGTTAATCTAATGCACATCCTCCCAAAAATGAAGCAACATTTTTTGGGAATATAGTTGTCTCTATTTTAATATATAAAATCTTTAGAATGAGTAGATATTAGTAATTCCTCCATTCATCTAAAAATTCTCTAGTGTGTTGATTTGCGGTTTTCCAATCCTTTACTATTAATATATTTTCATCATTCCTTTCTGCAGCATTGTCTGTCCAATTATAGGATCCTGAAATAACAACATGATTATCTATCACACAATACTTTCTGTGCATAATTCCATGCCTTGATCCTCTAATTTCTTTATGTGGAATTTCGCCAAAATCTACTCCATGCTTTCCATTTACACCATCTTTAAATGTAATTACTTTTACATCAACTCCTAATCGTCGTTTATTTTCTAGGACATCACGAAGCTCATCATCAGTAAACCATGCAACACAAACATAAATTGTATTAAGAGCATTATTTAATTCACCAATAATTGCAGGCTTAATACTTTCAAATAAGGAGTCTGTAACAATCTGATCAGGTATGATAATTACATGTTCGAAAAAAGATTTCAATATTGAGTTTATTTCTAGTTCAACCTCTTCTATATTATACATTGATTTAGGATAAATTGTTAGGTTATCACCAGGGTGATCAGCACTTTCGCTAGTTGAAACATTAACCTTTCTAATAGACCTACAAATACCCAATACATTCCGTACAGCTTCAATACTTTCTGAATCCGCCAGAAATACTTTTAAATATTTTTTACCACAAGTCTCTCTAATCTCTGTTGAATAATTTCTTTTCATAATGTGTTTACTGTCTTTTATGAAATTGTATGGCCGATGGGCAGTATTTTGCCAATCCTCAATAAATGTTATAAACAAATCAGGGTTACCAAATAAAATCTTCTTTATTTCCCTCTTTGGGAATTTCATTACTTCTGAAAATTTCTCACCTATTATTTCGCATATCCTACGACGAAAACGTTTATTATAATCACATGCAGAGTCTATGTCATACCAAGAATCTGTTCTTGGCAAATCACACAAGACTGATGATGGTACAAAAAGTATTCCTTGACTATTATGCGTTGGTAAACTAATTATTTTCCCATTTAGTCGCAAGCACGGTTTCATCGGAATACATAATTCGTTACATATTCTTTGTGTATATTCTATAAACCGTCGAACAAGTATTTTAGATGTTAAATCACTTATTCTATCAGCTCCTATTCCATCCTCGAAAAATGGGAGCATTTCAAAAACAATGGGGTTGGTTATTCCTAAATCATATATATCAAGTATAGAATTGGCTATCTGTTCAGCTAATTTTTTACCTATGCCTTTACCTTTAGTCCCTTTTTCAGAATAACCCAAACAAGTGTTAGCTACCTCTTTAAATGTTAAGTGTTCAATCAGACTTTTATAATACCGATTATTT
>JAFOYQ010000061.1 GCA_017424575.1 Muribaculaceae bacterium | reverse complement strand
TATTGCTGATGTTACATTAAACGGCACTATTACTGCCGAAGGTGTAGTTGATATGAAGATAGATGTGTTGTGGATGGAAATTCCTATTGAATGTACATTCACATCAACCGAAAAGTCAGGCATTGAAAACATTGAAATCAACGAAAATGGTTCGGTTGTTTATTACAATCTCCAAGGTGTGAAAGTTGCTAATCCTGAAAATGGTGTGTTTATCCGTGTTCAAGGTGGAAAAGCAAGCAAAGTAGCTATGTAACAATAGACAGAAGAACAAAAGAACATAATGTAGGGACACGGCTCGCCGTGTCCCTATTTGCATTATTTTAGGTTGTTATCTTGGTCATTAGCAATAAAAATGATAACTTTGCATCGTTTTTGAATTGAATAAAACTAAAAAAAATAAGATATGAAAAAACTTTACTCAATGTTATTAAGTGCGGTTGTTGTTGCATCGTCAAGCATCGTTTCTGCACAACAATTACCCAATGTTGGCTTTGAAGAATGGAAAACAAAATGTGGTTCAACTGAAGCATTTGGTTATAGTACAGGTATGCGTCAACGCCCTGGTATTGAGCCTGCTGATTGGAATGGCTCAAGCGTAAATCAAAAAGTGATAATTACTAAAGAAGAGGAACTAATATTTAGAGAAAAAACTTATTTCGCTTCAGGTGCAAGTTCGGCTGTAATGAAAAATATAAAGGTTGGTGCTGCAGGTATTTCAAGTGTCGCTCCTGGTTTCTTGACATTTGGTACACCATGGGTATATGCTGTAGCTAATTTGAATAAATGTGATGGTGGTACATACGGCGGAGTGGCTTTCTCATACAAGCCCGATGCAATCACTGGTAAATATATGCGCATTGACCCAAATAATGAAAATTCATATATCATCGCTTATTTATGGAACGGTACATTCACTTCAAAGGTTGGTGAAAAAGGTAAACCAACAGTAGATAGAGATAACGAGATTCGTGGTATCTTTGGCAAAGTAGATGCAACTGGCGATGGTAAACTTGTTGCGAAATGTGACTACGGATTTAAGTTGTCGCGTCCAGCTGATTTGTTAGTCCCTGAAGCATGGACTGAAATCACTGTGCCTTTGGAATATGTTGAAGGTGCTGGTGAGCCTACTATGATGAATGTTATCATTTCGGGTGGTAACTATTGGGATCGTGGAGCATTGAAAGAGAAAACAACATTGTTGGCTGATGATGTGAAATTTGTTTATTATTCACGTCTTAATGGTGTAAAAGTTGATGGTGTATCAATTGAAGGTTTTGCAAGCGACAAATATAACTACGAAATCCCTGAGGAACTCCCAACTAAAGAGCAAATCGAGTTGGCTGTATTGGGCCAATCAGCAACAACATCGGTTGAAATAAATCAAGAAAACCTTACAGTGACAATTACTGTATCAAATATTGAAGCTGATATTGATGGAGCAAAATCACACACTTATGTGCTAAAATATGCAAAAGCTGGTGTGGAAAATGTTGAAATCGACAATAATGCTCCAGTAGAATACTACAACCTTCAAGGAGTGAAAGTTGCTAACCCTGAAAATGGCATTTTTATCAAAGTTCAAGGTAGCAAAGCAACAAAAGTAGTGTTGTAGTTTTAGGCATAACAAAAACATAATGAAGGGACACGGCATGCCGTGTCCTTTTTATTTATTAGGCATAATCCCTATAGTCACTATAAAAACTATAGGCACTATTAATATCTAATAAGTCGTTATGAGGGGTGTAATTATTAATTCTTAAGATTCTAT
>JAFOYQ010000060.1 GCA_017424575.1 Muribaculaceae bacterium | reverse complement strand
GATTTGAAGGTCAAAACTGTTACCATTAGCTGAAATCATAGAGATTTCACGAGAATTAAGGTCCATTTTGTGGAGTCCTGCAGCTGTGTTTTGAGAGAACACTACAAACGAACCGTCGGGGCTTAATGTTGCTTTGTCAACAGTTACGCCTTCGGGGAGAGTAACTCTTTCAACAGTGTTGATTTCCATTAATTGAGCGTAAGAGAGAACACCTGCACACAACATCATAGCCGAAATGAAAAATTTTTTCATAATTGGTAATTTTGTTAATGATTTGAAATTGGTTAAAAATTGATTATCAGTAATTTTAGTTCTATTCAAACATATCTTCAGATAAAACCGAGTAAAGATATATATTTTAACCGAAACTTAAATTACATAAATTAATAAATATTCACTTATTCACCTTTTTTAACACTTAAAAAAGGAGCTCGATTAGTTATTACAACTCAAACAATATCAATTAATTGTCGGTCGAGGTTTGTGATAATAGGTGCGCTGATATGTAATCAGAAAACGCTTGTTTATATGTTTCACTTATGGGGATATACTTATTGCCAAACACGATGCGATTGCGCTCTATAACTTTGATGCGATTTGTATTGACAATAAATGAGCGATGCACCCTAAGGAATGATGCAGGGAGTGACTCCTCAAGTGTTTTCATATTCATCAGAGTCATTATGCTCTTCTGCTCATCGACGGTATATATTTTTACATAATCTTTTAGTCCCTCAATAAAGACAATATCGGCTGTGGGAATTTGCACAAGTCGGTATTCACTTTTCACGATAATATAGTCGTGTTGCGAACTCACATTTACACTCTTTTGTTGCGATTCTTTCCATCGTTGAGCTTTAGAAGCCGCGCTCCAAAACTCCTCATAACTAATGGGTTTTAATAGATAATCAAGGGCATTAACCTTAAACCCTTGAATAGCATAACGATCGTATGCCGTTGTAAAAATAATGCGAGTAGCAGTAGGTATTATTTTCGCAAACTCCACCCCATTAAGTTGTGGCATTTCAATATCAAGAAACACAACATCAATTTGGTCTTCAAGAATTGTTTTTATAGCTTCTTGCGCCGATGAAAATACACCGACGAGTTGCATAAAAGGGGTCTTTTCGATATAGGAAGCTATTAATTGGCTTGCCAATGGTTCGTCGTCAATGACGCAGCATTTTAGAATAGTCATATTGGCTATTTTTTAGAGTTATTGAGATTTATTATTAATTCTACTTGATAAGTATCATCGTGTTCAATCGTATTGAACGATGCATCTTTTCCGTAAATCAAATTTAATCGGCGTTGCAAGTTACTAAAACCCACTCCCGAATCTTTTTTAGATTCACGTTTTTCATTGTCAAAGTGGTTAAATGTGTAGCATTTCACTACTCCATCTTCTACAGTAATATCGATTTTAATAGGCTTTGTTACATCTCCCGTATTCCCATATTTGAAAGCATTTTCAATTATGGGAATAAAAAGCAATGGAGCAATTTGTTGATTACAATAACCATTGCAACTCAACGAATCATTGATGGGACGATTAGGATTCATTCGCATCTTCATCAACGAGATATAATTATTCAAGAAATCGAGTTCTTGTCGAAGGGTAACCATTTCGGCAGTCTCATAAATAGCATATCGCATCATACCACTCAATTCATGCACAGCCTCTTTCGCTTTAACTGGTTTAACATCGATAAGAGCGTAGATTGTGTTGAGTGTATTAAATAGAAAATGAGGATTGATTTGACTTTTGAGATTCTCAAGCTCGGTTTCGCGTTGCGAGGATATGAGCGAAGCCTGTTTTTGTTGCAACTCCAACCAACGAAGTGCTACTTTTACAGCAAAAGCGAGTGCAATTGTGAGTATCGCAATTAAAAGGTCGCGCGACAATCGTCCAGCAGCATGAAGATAAACATTACTACGCTCATGTCGAGGTGGGGGCATAGGTTTATCCCACGCTGAATGATGGGGTGGTTGATGATTTCCAAGGTGCTGATGTTCAATATGAGGGTGAGGAGGTTTGTTGATGGGATGAAAACCTTTGTCGGTATAGCCGTGAGATGTCATCAAAATAATTACCGACATCACTACCAACAGCAATATATTCATTCCAAAAAAAATGCCATTTCCCATTCTTCTTATCAAGAAAACGATTGATGAAGAAATAATTTATATAAAAAATTGCGACGTATAAGATTGTCTTGATAATAACTCCATCGGGCATGGGGCGGTTATCATCGATATTTGTAATTATCTCGGGTGAAATAAACAAAAAAAGAGCAGAAAGATGAATAAATATATTCACCAATAGATGTTGATTTCTCTTTAAAAACGAGACAAACTTGCTAAAAACGTTCATTAGTAAAAATTATATAACTCTTACAAAATTAAACACCAAAAAATTATAGCCAAAACAAAATAGGCACAACATCGATATTAACGGATAATTCTCCCACAAATAAGGATATTTTGACGACAAATCAAGGAATTTTAACGGCAAAATATCTATGAGAATATGCATATTTGAAACCATTTTTTATTCGGTTGACTCGCTACTTTTATATTTCATTTTGAAGAAAGTTTTGAGAAATATTTGCGTTAAGAAATAAAAAATTCAACAAAAAGATGTATCTTCGTTGAAAATTTATAATCATAAAATTATAACTCTATAAATTCAGAACATTAAGAATGGCTAAAGTTATTATTATTGGAGCCGGTGGTGTGGGTACCGTTGTGGCGCACAAATGCGCTCAAAATCCCGAAGTGTTTAACGAAATAGTGCTCGCTTCGCGCACAAAAAGCAAATGTGATGCGATTGCTGAAGCTATTGGTGCATCAAACATCGTTACCGACTCGGTTGACGCCGACAGTGTGCCTCAACTTGTAGAGCTTTTCCGTCGTCATAAACCCGACTTAGTAATCAACGTTGCTCTACCCTACCAAGACCTCACAATCATGGATGCGTGTCTTGAATGTGGTGTGCACTACCTCGATACCGCTAACTACGAACCTAAAGATGAAGCTCACTTCGAATACTCTTGGCAATGGGCTTATCGTGAAAAATTTGAGAAAGCAGGGTTGACTGCAATTCTTGGGTGTGGTTTCGACCCAGGTGTATCGGGCGTATTCACTGCTTATGCTGCTAAACACCACTTCTCTGAAATGGAATACCTCGACATCGTTGACTGCAACGCTGGCGACCACGGTAAAGCATTCGCTACCAACTTTAACCCCGAAATCAACATTCGCGAAATCACCCAAAACGGTCGTTTCTACCAAGATGGCAAATGGGTTACAACTGGCCCACTTGAAATCCATGCACCATTGACATATCCTAATATTGGCGCACGCGACTCATATCTCCTCTATCACGAAGAATTGGAATCGCTCGTAATCAACTTCCCAACTATCAAACGTGCTCGTTTCTGGATGACATTCGGTCAAGAATACCTTACTCACTTGCGTGTAATCCAAAACATCGGCATGGCTCGCATCGACGAAGTAGAATACAACGGCGTGAAAATCGTACCATTGCAATTCCTCAAAGCCGTATTGCCTAACCCTCAAGATCTCGGCGAAAACTACAAAGGTGAAACATCAATTGGTTGTCGCATTGCAGGTAAAGACAAAAATGGTAACCCTCTCAACTACTACATCTACAACAACTGTAGCCACGAAGAAGCATACAAAGAAACAGGTATGCAAGCCGTTAGCTACACAACAGGTGTACCAGCAATGATTGGCGCAATGATGTTCCTCACTGGCAAATGGAACATGCCAGGCGTGCACAACGTAGAAGAATTTGATCCCGATCCATTTATGGAACAACTCAACAAACAAGGTCTCCCTTGGCACGAAGTTCTCGGCGGCGACCTCGAAGTTGACAAAATCGGATAATCTTCATACCGATAAGTTTTTAGTTAATACACAACAAAAAGCCACCAATCGGTGGCTTTTTGATTTCCTAAATATCCTAACTTTTACATTACATCTGCAACATTTACTTATCAATGTATCACAGCCAAGCCGCCTTGGGCGGTTTCTTTGTATAGACTTGGAAGGTCGTGGCCGGTTTGTTTCATTACCTCTACGATGCGGTCGAATGTTACGGTGTGTTTGCCGTCGGAAATTTGAGAATATAGGTTGGCATCAAGCGCACGTGCTGCTGCCATGGCATTGCGTTCAATACATGGTATTTGCACTAACCCACACACAGGGTCGCAAGTTAATCCAAGGTGATGCTCAAGTCCCATTTCGGCACTATATTCAATTTGTGCTGGCGAACCTCCAAATAGTTGGTTGGCCGCTGCAGCAGCCATAGCACATGCTACCCCAACCTCTCCTTGACAGCCTACCTCGGCACCCGATACCGATGCGTTGGTTTTCACTACATTGCCAAAGATGCCTGCAGTAGCAAGAGCTCGTAATATGCGTTCTTCAGAAAATCCTTTTGAGGTGTGAAGATGATACAATACGGCTGGCACAATGCCACATGACCCACATGTGGGAGCTGTAACAATTTTACCCCCAGCGGCATTCTCTTCGCTCACGGCAAGAGCATAAGCATAAGTCAATCCACGACTTTTAAGGCTTCCTGTATATCCTTGTGCATGTACATAGTATGACACAGCTTTACGGCGCACACCAAGACCTCCAGGCAAAGCTCCCTCAGCCTCCAAGCCTCGTTCAACGGCTTCTTTCATCACTTGCCACACTTCACGAAGATATTCCCACACTTCAGGACCTTCGCATTGATCGACATATTCCCAATAATTATGACCAGTCTTTTCACACCATGCTTGAATGTCGGCAATATGAGTCATTTCATACACATGATTGTGCACTCGCGACTCACCCTCTTCCACAATGTCGCCACCCCCTACTGAATACACAACCCAATCGTCGATGGTTTTACCTTCTGCATCAAGTGATTCAAACTTCATTGCGTTGGGGTGGAATGGAAGAAAAACCTCAGGCTGCCACACTATTTCGGTTGGGGCTACCGGCTCAAGCACATCAAGTATAGCCTTATCGGTCAAGTGCCCCTTACCTGTAGCAGCAAGCGCACCATAAAGCGTTACACGATAACTCGTTGCGCCACTTGTGCGCGCCAAAAATCGTTCGGCCGCACGCTTGGGTCCCATAGTGTGACTACTTGATGGTCCAATACCTATTTTATATATCTCTTTTATCGATTCCATATATCGTCAGTTTTATTTTCTTCAAAATTACAACACTTTTCACTTAAATACAATATCAAATAAATCTCTTTTAGGAATATTGTATAAAATTCTCTATTCCCATATTGTTTTATAACAAAATCATAACTAATTTTGTTACGGTGGTAAATTTTACCGCTGTAACAAAGTAAAACTCAAAACAAAATAATACCAAATTTATGCGTAAAAACATTTTCAAAACAATCGTTGCTGGCATGGCTGCCCTTGTGGGTATGGCTGGTAGCGTTGATGCTATGGCTCAAGCGCCTGCTCGCACATCAGTGACTCACCCCGAGTGGAGTCGCAATGCCGTGATTTATGAGGTAAACCTCCGTCAATTCACCCCCGAAGGCACTATTAATGCTTTTATCAAAGAACTTCCTCGACTCAAAGAACTGGGAGCCGACATCCTTTGGTTTATGCCTATTCACCCTATCTCTGAAAAAAATCGCAAAGGGGAACTCGGTAGCTATTATGCCGTAAAAGATTATAAAGCTGTCAATCCCGAATTTGGTACTCTCGATGATTTCAAACGTGCCGTAGCCGAGGCTCACAAATTGGGAATGAAAGTGGTTATCGACTGGGTTCCTAACCACACTGGTTGCGATAATGCTTGGGTAACCGAACACCCCGAATGGTACTCTCGCGACAAAGATGGCAATATGTATGGACCTTTTGACTGGACCGACGTATATGAACTCAACTACGATAACTATTATATGCGCAAAGCAATGGTTGACGCAATGAAATTCTGGCTCACCGAAGTGGGTATCGACGGCTACCGTTGCGACGTGGCGATGGAAGTGCCAACCGACTTTTGGGACGACACTCGCCCTCAACTTCAAGCCGTGAAACCCGACCTCTTTATGCTTGCCGAAGCAAGTGTGCCCGAACTCCAACTCCACGGCTTTGACATGGGTTACAACTGGCCAATGAAAGACCTTTTCAGCGAAATAGCAGCAACTGCAGGTCAATACTCTTTCAAAAAAGAGGGTGAACCAATGAAAACTTTTGCAACAAAAACTGCCCTTGCTATCGACTCACTCCTTGCCGACCAAGCTGCTTCATATCCTCAAGATTCTTACTTGATGAATATGACCACCAACCACGACCTCAACTCATGGGAAGGCACTGAATTTGATCGCCTTGGCAATCTTCACAAAGCATTTGCTGTGCTTTCATACACTCTTCCTGGTATGCCATTAATTTATACTGGTCAAGAAACAGGAATGAACCGTGCATTTGAATTCTTCGTGAAAGATGAAGCACCACAATGGGAACCACGCAATGAATATTTCACATTCTACCAAACTCTCAACCGCCTAAAACACACCAATCGTGCCCTCCTCGCAGGTGAACAAGGTGGCAAAATGGTGCGTTATGCAACAACATCGCCCCACCTTTACACATTCTCACGCACAGCCGACGACCACACTGTATTTGTAATGGTCAACCTCGGTGCTAAGAGTGAAAAAGTGAAATTTACAGACGAAGCTCCTTCTGTAGAGAACCTCATCAACCTCTTTACAGGCGATGTTGCAAAACTCCCTAAAAAACTCAACCCTGGCGAATATCTCGTATTCATTCAAGCAAAATAACTTCTTACTAAATTTTAAGTAGTAAACTACACCTATCAATATCAACAAAGACAGGCTTGCCACGATTGGCAAGCCTGTCTTATTTTGTATTTCACTTAATGTGTAGTTGTGTAGAATATTACACTGTGAGGATTTCTTTTTCTTTTGCTGCGAAGAGCTCGTCGATTGTCTTCATGTATTTGTCATGAAGTTTTTGTGCTTTTTCTTCACCGTTTTTCGACATATCTTCGGGCATACCATTTTTAACGGCTTTCTTCAATCCTTCAATAGCGTCGCGACGTGCATTGCGCACCGATACTTTTGCAGTTTCTGCTTCGGCCTTACATTGTTTTACCAATGCTTTACGACGATCTTCGGTCAATGGTGGAATAGTGAGACGAATGATTTCACCATTGTTCTCGGGAGTGATGCCAAGTTCAGAGTTGATAATTGCTTTTTCGATTTCTTTGAACATAGGTTTTTCCCAAGGAGTGATAGCGATTGTGCGAGCGTCGGGCACTGAGATGTTTGCCACATTTGAGATGGGCACTGCGCTACCATAATACTCTACGCGAATACCTTCGAGAATTTTTGCGTTAGCTTTACCAGCACGAATGCGAGCAAGTGTTTCATCGAGATATGCAACTGCCAATTCCATTTTTTCTTCAGCAGGTTCCAAATAATCTTTTACTTCAGCCATAATATTTTTGTTTTTAATTATTAATCAATTAGGTGTTTAGTAAACGAGTGTGCCGATAGGTTCGCCAGCGATAACCTTTGCAAGGTTGCCAGGAGTATCCATATCAAACACCACGATAGGTAGGTTGTTTTCTTTACACAATGCTGTTGCAGTCAAGTCCATCACTTTCAATCCACGAGTATAAACTTCATCGTAAGTGATTTCACTAAACTTAGTTGCTGTTGGGTCTTTTTCGGGGTCGGCAGTATAGATACCATCAACGCGTGTACCCTTCAACATTACATCAGCCTCAACTTCAATGCCACGCAATGCCGAACCTGTGTCGGTAGTAAAGAATGGATTACCAGTACCACCAGCAATGATTGAAACAGCTCCGTTGTTGAGTGCTTCGATTGCTTTCCATTTGCTGTAATGCTCGCCAATAGGGAACATATTTACTGCTGTGAACACTTTGGTTGGTTGACCAGCAGCCTCGAGAGCCGAACTCAACGCAAGTGAGTTGATGACAGTGGCAAGCATTCCCATTTGGTCGCCTTTCACTCGGTCGAAACCCTTTGATGCGCCCGATAGCCCGCGAAAAATGTTTCCGCCACCTATCACGATTGCTACTTGCACACCACCCGATGCTATTTCTTTGATTTGTGTTGCATATTCGCCCAATCGTTTGGTGTCAATACCATAACCTTGTTCGCCCATAAGCGATTCTCCACTGAGCTTTAGCAACACTCTTTTATATTTTGTTCTCATTGTGATTATGTTTTTTGTTGTTATAACGGCAAAGATAACACATTAATACGAATTTTCGCAAAAAACATTATAAGAATATTCACAAACCTGACAAAACTGAATTTATGAATAAAAATTTGGAATATAACAACTATAATCACTAACTTAGCAAATTAATTGTATAGTAAACTTAAAACATCAATAAAATATTATGATAAATAACCATAGATATTGCGTGATTATGTGTGGTGGTATCGGAAGCCGTTTTTGGCCTTACAGCCGCACCAATCGCCCCAAACAATTTATTGATTTTCTTGGCACTGGTCGCACTTTGCTCCAAATGAGTTATGACCGTGTACTCCCTATCGTGCCCAAAGAGAATGTTATTGTTGTTACTAACGCACAATATGCTCCATTGGTAAAAGAGCAGCTACCCGAGTTGCGCGATGACCAAGTACTCCTCGAACCAGCACGTCGCAACACAGCTCCATGTATCGCTTGGGCTGCTTGGCACATTGCAGCACGCGACTCCGAAGCAAGCATGATTGTTACCCCAAGTGATCACCTCATCACTCGTGAACGCGAATTTGAAAACAGCATCATAAAGGGATTTGAGTTTGTCGAAAACAATGACGCACTTCTCACTCTTGGCATCACCCCCGTTCGCCCCGAAACTGGTTATGGTTATATCCAAATTGGCAACGAAGTTGAGGCTGGTATTAACAAAGTGAAAACATTTACCGAAAAACCTAACCTCGAACTCGCAAAAGTATTCCTAAGCACAGGCGAATTTTTCTGGAACTCAGGCATTTTCTTGTGGAAAGCTGCTAATGTAAAAAATGCGTTCTATCAACACGCTCCCGAAATTGCAGCCCTATTTGACCAAGGTAATGACTACTGGAACACTCCTCGCGAGGAGGCTTTCATCGAAGATAAATTCCCTGCATGTCCAAGCATATCTATCGACTATGCTATCATGGAAAAGGCGTCGAATGTGCATGTTGAGTGTGTGACATTTGGGTGGAACGACCTCGGCACTTGGAGCGCACTCTACGATAACTCTCCAAAAAACAGCGACCACAATGTGGCTCAAAACTGCAATGTGCTTGCCTACAACTCTACTGGCAACATCTTTGCAGTTGAAGGTGAAAAACTCATCGTTGTTGACGGATTGAAAGATTATATCGTTGCCGATGCTGGCGATGTGCTTCTTGTGTGTCCCAAAAGCGAAGAGCAACGCATCAAGAACATGGTAAATGATGCAAAACTAAAATTTGGAGATAAATTTCTATAATCGACTCAACAAATCTCGACTATAAAAAGATGAAAAAAATAGATTTTAGCAACTTTTCATCACGCCTCGTTGAAAAACTAAAACAACCTCAAGTGTGGGGCTTTTTAGTGGCTGTGGTAGTGATGTATGTAATATCATTCTGCTACTTCTACCCCGATGCTGCTCAAGGCAATGTGTTGCAACAATACGACATGATGCAAGGGGAAGCTGTAGGACAAGAAGCAAAACTCTTCCAAGAGCAAACTGGCGAAAAAACATGGTGGACCAACTCTCTCTTTGGTGGTATGCCTATGTTCCAAATTTCACCAACATACTCTTCTAATGCTTTATTTGGATGGATTAACTCGCTTTATGGAGCATTCCTACCCAACCCAGCCAATCTATTGATGATGATGATGATGGGATTTTTTATCCTATTGTTGGCATTCAAAGTTAAATGGTATCAAGCATTAATTGGAGCCGTTGCCTATGGATTCTCGTCTTATTTCATAATCCTCATTGGCGCAGGGCATATATGGAAATTTGTCACTCTTGCTTATATCCCACCCACAATAGCTGGTATTGTGCTTTGCTATCGTGGCAGATATCTGCTCGGTAGTGCGCTCGCTGCATTGTTTGCTATGATGCAACTTGCGTCAAACCACGTGCAGATGACCTATTATTTTGCATTTGTGATTGTGGGATTTGTGATTGCATTCCTCATCTCGGCAATCAAAGAGAAGAAATTCAAACAATGGGGTATCGCTACTGGTGCGCTTGCCGTGGCTGCAATTCTTGCCGTGGCTGCCAACTCGCCAAGCCTTTACAACACCTACGAATATACAAAAGAAACTATGCGTGGCAAACACTCCGACCTCACATCGGTTAATGATGCCAACAACCCAAACAAAACATCGGGCCTCGACCGCGACTATATCACTCAATATAGTTATGGCAAAGCCGAAACTCTCACACTCCTCATTCCCGATGTGAAAGGTGGTTCAACATCTCACTCTATCTCTGAAGCCGATGGTGTGAAATCACTCAACGACGAACAAAAATACTATATCAACCAACTCCAAGGATTCCCCCAATACTTTGGTGGTGCCGAGGGAACAAGTGGGCCCGTATATGTAGGAGCAATTATCTGCGCATTGTTCTTGCTTGGGTGTTTCATTGTAAAAGGTCCTATGAAATGGACTCTCATCGCACTCACATTGCTCTCAATCTTGCTTGCACTTGGACGCAACCTTATGTGGTTTACCGATTTGTTTATCGACTACATTCCTATGTATAGCAAGTTCCGCACCGTTGAAAGCATTCTCGTCATTGCGCAATTTACAATGCCTCTGCTCGCATTGTTGGCAATCAAACAATTATTTGAAACCGAGAATCCATGGAAACGATATCGCAAATCAATTATCGCTTCGTTTGGCATCACATTGTTGATTTGCTTTATCGGTATTGTGTCGCCAACAGCGTTTGGTTCGCTCATGGGCGATGCAAGTTACGAAGCCGACATCAAAAACCAATATCCTCAAATCTTCTCTATCATTGAGCAATTGAGAGCCGAAATGGTGTCGAGCGACTGCTTGCGTAGTTTTATGTTTATTGCAGCATCACTCATTGCAATTATCCTATTCGGCATGAAGAAACTTTCGGCAAAAGTTGCTGTTGCCATAGTGGGCGTATTAGTGCTTTGCGACCTCTATACTGTCGACAAGCGTTACCTCAATCACGACAGTTTCCAAGTGCCTGCACTCATCACCAATGACCCTCTTGCCAAATCGGCTATTGACGACCAAATTCTTGCCGACACCACAAGTCACTATCGCGTGATGAATATCCCTATGTTCCACCACCCAGCACCATCATATCACCACAAAATGATAGGTGGCTATCATGCTGCAAAACTCACTCGTTATCAAGATCTCATCGACCGTCAACTCAGTCCTATTCTTTCGGTTGACTATATCCCCGACCTTCGTAACGACTCAGTGGTGGCTCTTTATCCTGCCGACCAACAAGCATCGGTTAAGACCTTGCAACAAAAATATCGCATTCTCGACATGCTAAATGCCCGTTACATAGTAACTCGCGATCGCCAACTCATCACCAACGAACATGCCCTCGGCAATGCATGGTTTGTTGACAATATCATCTATGCTGATGATGCTAACGGCGAAATGGCTGCACTCGACAGCATCAATCCAGCCGTAACAGCTGTGGCCGATGCAAAATTCAAGTCAATTCTTAGACAATCAGTGCCACAAAAATCAGAGGAGGATAATATCACACTCACCTCTTATGCTCCTAACAAATTGACCTATAACGCAACATCGCAAAATGGTGGCATAGCAGTGTTCTCTGAAGTGTATTTCCCATGGGGCTGGCATGCTTCAATCGACGGCAATCCAGTAGAAATTGGTCGTGTGAACTATATTCTACGCGCACTCAATATCCCTGCTGGCAACCACACTATCGAAATGAACTTCGACCCACAATCAATCCACACCACCACTACTATTGCATCGGTATCGGTGATTTTGATATACCTTGCAATAATTGTTGCTGTGATATTCTCTATTGTAGGAACCACTCGCAAAGAGGAGGAAACTATTGCTAAAAAATAATCATTAACGCATGATAAAATTTAAACGATACTACACAGCAATACCACGATACAAACGGAGTAAAGGCTTTGGCATTCACTCGCCATTTGCCTTTAACTTCGTGTTGAAAGTATTGCGTGAACGTTGCCCCTACTACGCCTACGAAATCATCAATGCCGCGCGATGGGAAGCATCGCGATTAGCATCGTCGGCAAAGGAGCGACGCAACCTCTTATCGTTTAAAAATGCCAAGATGATATTTCGCATTACTTGCCACTTCAATCCCTCATCAATTCTTCAAATAGGCACAAGCCATGGTGTCGCCTCTACTGCGTTGATGAATGTATCATCGACATCGCATCTTCACTCATATTTGGGGGCAAGACATCAGCGTAAAATCTACGAATCAGTTACATCAAACTTCGGCAGTCGCATATCTACCTACGACGATATTGCAACAGCGATTAACAACTACACCTCGCAACTCACCACCGAGGATCGCCCCTTTATAATTATAAATCACATCGACAATGAAAGCAGTTTGATAACCAACACTGCCAGTGAATTTATTGCCAAAGGGGGCATAGCAATCGTGTGCAACATCAACAACAGTTCTACCATCAAACAATCGTGGCAATCAATAAAAGCCTCTATGACTCATGGCATGAGTTTCTCTAACGACAAAATAGGGGTAATCGTAGGCTATGACCACCTTCCATTGCAACACTTTTCGCTATGGTTCTAAAACAATATTCAGCCTATCTATTGCTTGAACGAGGATTGGCCGAAAACACTCTCCAAAGTTATCTCAACGACGTAGCACACCTACTTCGTTACCTCAACGAAAACAACCTTGGGCTGAAAGATGTAACACTCGACAACCTACATAACTTCATTGCCGAACTTCACGACCTCGGCATCTCACCACGCTCGCAAGCACGAATCATTTCGGGGATAAAATCGTTTTTTCGTTTTCTCAAACTCGAAAACCACATCGACCACAACCCCACTCTCCTACTTGAATCGCCACGCATAGGGCGCAAACTCCCCGACATACTCTCAGTAGAAGATATCGACGAAATGATATCGTGTATCGACCTCTCCACCAACGAAGGTCAACGCAATCGTGCCATAATTGAAACACTCTACGGCTGCGGATTGCGCGTGAGCGAACTGGTAAATCTTGAAATCAACAAACTATTTCTTGATGAAGAATATGTAGTGATAACTGGCAAAGGAAACAAAGAACGCATAGTGCCCATATCCCCTACTGCTATTCACGAAATAAACCTATATCTCGAAGATCGCAAACACCTTGACATCAAACCTGGCGAAGAAAACATTTTATTTCTTAATCGTCGAGGACGCCGATTGACTCGAGTAATGATATTCTATATCATCAAACAACTTGCCGAACTTGCAGGCATACGCAAAGAAATCAGTCCACACACCTTACGACACTCCTTTGCCACCCACCTACTTGAAGGAGGAGCCAATCTACGCGCCATACAGCAAATGCTCGGCCACGAAAGCATCTCCACCACCGAAGTATACATTCACATCGACCGCACCCGCCTCCGCGAAGAAATCCTCACCTACCACCCAAGAAACAACAGTAAATAATTCAAAATTCAGTATTCACAATTAAAACGCTGAATTTTTTAGATAGGAGTACATAAGTTAGTGCAAAGATACAATACCCAAAAGTGCAAAAACTGCGATAATGCACAAAAATAAAAAACACTCGGCTCGCTCCTTGTGTGGGGCTTATCTCAAATGATGTTTACCAAATTGGTGTCATACACACTCTTTTTTTTGAAAATAACTCATGATTAGGATCCCAATACTTTGACCATTTGCTTGCACATGCTAAAATTTCCCATTCTTTAGTGTTTGGGTTATATTTGAGTTCATAAATAATCCCATCTGGAACGACGCCCCTTACAGTTACTCTTTCTTTTTTATATTTAAAAATGCCTACTTCACTAAACCCTAACCAAATTACATCTTCTTTAAAGTGATACCATGAAATAATACCTCTCGTTCCTTTTTTTAATTGTTTGCGAATCTTTTTAGGGAGTTCTTTCTTATCACTATATGAATCATTAGGTATGATAACATGATCAAATTTAAGACTATCGCCAATGTTGATTGTAGGAAATGCTGTTGTTATTGCAATAGGTCGTTCATTAAAAAAAGAGTCATAGGCTGATACAAAATCATTGCAACATTCAGCAATAACAACTCCTATGTATTTATTGCTATATTTAGATTCGGCAAAACTATTAATATTACATGTGAATAACAATGATAAAGCAACTAAAAGAAATTTTTTCATAAAGTTATAGTTTTAAGAATTTATGATGCCAAAAAATCAAAACCAAGTGGTCTAATATGAGGATTAAAAGATGTTTACCGAAGTCGGTTGCGATCGATAGAACAGCCTATAAATATCTACTTTAAAGAATATTTTCTATAAACTATAGTATCTTCAATGAATGAGTATATATAATCCTCGGGGATATATAAATAGGTTCCCTTATAAACGACAATTGGTGGGGGTGTATTATATTTTAATTTATACTCTATTCCCGATTCATTATTAATCAAAGACTTTGAACTTATCCATGGACCAATTGTATTATGTCTTAATGAAAAATTGCAATCAATGCATATTGGACTGAAACTAACGTAAGACATGTGACCTATTTCTCCATTTACTTGTATTGGAACAGAAGAGTGTTCAATGAATCTTCGTGACAACGAATCTTGTATAATTTTAGGCAAATATCTATATTCAATAATGTCATAATTATATAAAGATGTATTATGATAGATGCAATTTTTGCAGAAAAAGAATATAGCAAACCCACATAAAACTAATATGATATATTTTTTCATAACTTTTTTTGTTTCTCAACTCCTATTGAAACCATTAATATTTAACATAGCAAAAGTGAGAAGTATAATATTATCATCTACATGCGCACATCTGAGCGATCAATTTGAATGTAGAAGATAATTCAATTCACCTTATATTTTCTATCAACGAGCCAACTCTTTGGCTCTATTTATGTTGCAAACATAATTATTTTTTTTATAACTATGCAATTACTTTATTAAATCTTTATCGTATAATTTATTTTTTATCACAATATACAAGTCTTCAAGCCCTTTATTTTTGCAATGCGTCAAAGACTATTTGGGCTTTGGAGGGGCCGATGACGGCTGCAAGGTCGGTGGGTGAGGCTTCGCGTATGCGTTTGAGGCTCTTGAAGTGTTGCAAGAGGGCGATACGTGTTTTCTCCCCTACTCCCTTAATTGAATCAAGTGCTGAGACTGTTTGACTTTTGCTACGACGTTTGCGATGGTGTGTGATGCCAAATCGGTGTGCTTCGTCGCGCAAGTGTTGTATTACGCGCAATGACTCTGAATTTTTGTCGATATACAATGGTACACTATCACCTGGGAAAAATATCTCCTCTAACCTCTCGGCTATACCAATAATGGCAATTTTGCCTCGCAGACCAAGTTCGTCAAGAACCTCTACAGCTGCGCTTAATTGCCCTTTGCCGCCATCAACGACGATGAGTTGAGGCAACCCCTCACCCTCTTGTAAAAGTCGCGAATAACGGCGTGTAAGAACCTCTTTCATTGAAGCAAAATCGTTAGGTCCTTCTACGGTCTTAATAATAAAGTGTCGATAGTCGCGCTTCGATGGTTTGGCATTACGAAATACCACACATGCCGACACAGGATTTGTGCCTTGCGTATTTGAGTTGTCAAAACATTCAATATGGCGAGGCAATTCAGACAGACGAAAATCGGTTTTCATGCGCTCAAGTGTGCGTTCAAGACGTTGTTCGGGATTCTTCTTCTCCATCTGCTTAAGGTTGTCAATTTTGCGTTGACGAGCATTGCGAATCGACACATCAAGCAATTTCATCTTATCCCCACGCTGTGGAATAATAAAATTCACTCCTGGCAGTTCAACCTCAGGCTCAACGGGAACGATAACATCTTTATAATCAACCGAAAATCGCTTTACGACTTCATCCATAGCATACGCCAATAATTGCGCTTGTGATTCATCAAGCCTACGCTTATATTGGAGAGTAACACTACTCACAATCACACCACGACGCACATGCATATAGTTGATATACACGTCTTTATCATCATCTTCAAGACCAAATACATCTATATCTTGCACCGTTTGACTCACAATAACACTCTTGGCATTGTATTGCTCTATGAGTTGGTATTTCTCTTTTAACACTTGTGCCTCCTCAAATCTAAGTTCCATTGCAAGACGTCCCATCTCATCACGGAGATAGGTCATAAGTTCTTGCGTTTCGCCACGAAGTATTTGTCTAATACGCTCAATATAAGCAGAATAGTCTTCAATCGAGATTAACCCTGTGCAACAACCATGGCATCGTTTCATGTGATATTCAAGACATAATCTCCCCTTCTCTTTAGCTATATACTCGGGGGTAATCATGTGGCGACAAGTGCGAATTGGATATAGGTCATTAATGAGTCGCAACACAGCTCGTGCTACCGACTGATTGGTGTAAGGCCCATAATATTTCGACCCATCTTTTTGATAATTGTAGGTTAGAAACACTCGAGGATAATGTTCGGCTGTAACACAAATCCATGGATAGGATTTATCATCTTTGAGCAACACATTATATCGAGGTTGATGCTCTTTAATGAGCGAATTTTCGAGGTGCAGAGCATCTTGCTCGGTAGGCACCACAATGTAGTTCATATCATGAATAGCACGCACAAGTAATCGAGTGCGCACCACCTCATGTTCGCGATTAAAATATGACGAAACTCGGCGTTTGAGATTCTTAGCCTTACCCACATAAATTACCTGCCCCTCGTCGTTATAATACATATACACGCCTGGGGTATCGGGTAAAATTGCCACCTTCTCTTGCAAATGCGTAGGCTTATTTTTTAGCATAAAGAATTATCAAAACCGATTAAAAACAAGAAGGCAAAAGAATTCAAAATGATATAAAATAGACACTGCCACTTTGCTCCTTTTGCCACTTTGTAAACGATTATTTTTTTAGTAAGTAATCAATGATGTCACTTCCACATCTTCGGGAAGAACAGCGCGACCATTGAGAGCACTAATTTCAACGATAAAGTTTACATAAATCTTTTTAGGATTCATGCTACGAATAAGGTCGATTGCTGCTTTCATTGTACCACCAGTTGCAAGCACGTCGTCGTGAATTACCACGATATCATCTTCGGTAATTGCATCGCGATGGATTTCGATAGTGTCAACACCATACTCCTTTTGATAAGAAGCAGAGATAGTATCTGCAGGTAATTTACCTGGTTTACGCACAGGCACAAAACCAGCATCGAGTTTGTATGCAAGGATTGAACCAGCAATAAAACCGCGAGATTCAATACCTACTACCTTTGTAATACCTTTCTCTTTGTAGAGTTTTGAAAGGTCCCAACCGATGAGATGAAGAGCACGAGGGTCTTTGAATACTGTAGTTAAATCTTTAAATACAATTCCTTTTTGAGGGAAGTCGACGATGTCGCGCACTTTTGATTTTACATATTCCATTGTATTCTGTTTTTATTATTTAAGTTATTGATTTATTATCCTTTACAATTGTTCCACGTGAAACATTCCACACGATTATCTACCCAAAAGTAGAAGCAAAATATTGATATCGCTTGGCGATATACCTGGTATGCGCGATGCTTGCGCAACGGTTTCAGGATTAATCTTTTCAAGTTTTTGACGCGCTTCGGTAGATAAGGATTTAATGTCGGCATAGTTAATTTTACCAGCGAGTTTTACACCTTCAAGACGACGAATCTTGTCGGCAATCAACTGTTCGCGGTCGATATATCCTTGATACTTTATCAATATTTCGGCCGCCTCGATAATCTCATCTCTACGTGCCTCCTCTATTCCATCAAGATGTTCTTGTAGTGCTTTAATGTGAGGAGCGAGCATCAAAATCGATAGTTGAGGACGCAATATTAGGTCATATAGTTTCACACCTTGCTTGAGTGGTGTAGTTCCCAACAATTCAAGCGCAGGATTAATCAATGCAGGTTTGATTGAAAATTCGCGAGCGAAATTGATAAGAGCATCACGTTGCTCACGTTTGCGTTGCATCAAATCATAGCGTTCTTGAGTCACTAATCCAATCTCATATCCACGAGGGGTGAGACGCATATCTGCATCATCTTGACGCAACAAAATTCGATATTCTGCACGAGAAGTAAACATACGATATGGTTCATCCACACCCTTTGTCACGAGGTCATCAATAAGCACACCAATATAAGCCTCATCACGAGCAAGCACAAAAGATGGTTTTCCATGAGCCGAGGCATCGGCATTAATACCTGCCACAAGCCCCTGCCCTGCGGCTTCCTCATATCCGGTTGTACCATTAACTTGACCAGCAAAATAAAGACCTTTCACGAGCTTTGTTTCGAGGGTGTGATGCAATTGAGTTGGATCAAAGAAATCATACTCGATAGCATATCCAGGACGATAAATTTGAACATCGGCAAGTGCAGGAACAGTACGCAATGCATCGATTTGAATATTCAATGGCAATGATGAAGAGAAGCCATTTAAGTAAAATTCTTGCGTATCCTCTCCCTCGGGTTCGAGGAATAATTGATGCTCTTGCTTATCGGCAAAAGTTACAATCTTAGTTTCAATGCTTGGACAATAACGTGGTCCTATACTTTGAATTTGTCCGTTATAAAGAGGCGAATCGGGCAATCCATTACGTAGTATATCGTGAGTTGTGGGATTGGTGTACACAGTATAGCAGCTGCGTTGTTTCAATTCGCGCTTTACCTCGGGTAAATATGAGAATTGATGGAAATCATCTTCCCCTTCTTGAGGTGTAGTAAGTTCCCACTTCACACTACGTCCATCAATACGCACGGGGGTACCTGTTTTCATACGTTCTACAACAAACCCCATATCGCGCAACTGCTCAGTAATTCCATGCGAAGCTGGCTCTGATACGCGTCCACCTTGCAATTGCACTCGACCGATATGCATCAATCCATTAAGGAAAGTACCTGTTGTTAACACCACCGATTTTGCCTTGAAATCAACCCCAAGAGCAGTGTGAACACCTTTGATTTCACCATTTTCAATGAGCAAACCCACAACAGAGTCTTGCCACATAGACAAATTAGGAGTATTTTCAAGGATACGACGCCACTCACCGCTAAACTTCATACGGTCACTTTGAGCTCGAGGACTCCACATTGCAGGACCTTTTGAACGATTTAGCATACGGAATTGTATGGCCGTACGGTCGGTAACAATACCCATTTGACCACCAAGAGCATCGATTTCTCTAACAATTTGCCCTTTTGCAATACCTCCAACAGCGGGATTACAACTCATTTGAGCAATCTTGTTCATGTCCATAGTAATGAGCAACGTCTCCGACCCCAAACGAGCCGAAGCAGCAGCAGCCTCACATCCGGCATGCCCAGCACCCACTACAATTACATCATATTCAAATTTCATATCTTGATATAACTTTATTTCATATCGTTTAACATGGCAAGGGCTTGATTTTCAAAGCCTTCCATTATTTCTCGTTCACCTTCGCCTTTGTCATCAATACCACAAAGATGCAACACTCCATGTATGATAACTCGATGTAATTCAGCGTCATAAGTAGCATTTACAATTTCGGCATTAGTTGCCACTGTGTCGAGAGAGATAAACATATCACCACTTATTCGTTTGCCACGAGAATAGTCAAATGTAATAATATCGGTATAATAGTCGTGTTGTAAAAACTGACGATTCACTTCAATGATTTTATCGTCATCACAGAAGATATATGTCAATGGTCCCACGATGCGATCGTGTGACTTTGCCACCTGTTCAATCCATTTTTCAATTTTATCAAAATCGATTGCTGGCTGTTTTACATTTTCACAAACTATCTGAATCTTATCGGTCATTTTTTGTTCCTAAAGTTTTAACCTACAAATGTAACTATTTTTATTTTTTGATACAATAGGAAATTTCACACAATTTTTGGTCAAGCAACTGACCAAAGTCTAAAAATTGTATTTTTCAACCCAAACCAGCAAAAGTGTCGAATTTTTAATTTTTTTCGCAAAATTACCAATACCATCAAAAACACATCTAAACACCTATATTTCACCTTTTTATATTATACCTTAAGCCTCTGAGAATTGAAAATTCAAAATCAAGTCGGACGGATAGACGGAATTTTCACAAGAAATTAAAGCAAAAATCGAAGAATTTTGTCACCCACCCTACTCCTCTCCATAATTTTTCTCTGAAATCTAAATTTCGCAAGCATTTAATTTTTCTTAACAATTACTTGCGTATCTCACAATTTTTTGCGAATATTGCAATCGTTTTAGATTAAGTCACTATCCCCAGTTATAAACAGAAAAAATGAGTTGGCTCATTTACATATCATTTTTAATTTATATCACTTATACTATTGTCTCAGTAATTAAGGCAAAACGTATTCCCGACAATTTAAGTGATACATATTATTTGTGGTCCAACTCAAAATGGATATTTCCGGCAATACTTATTTCTGCCTCCATTACAATGGCTCCTGCATGGTGGCAATATGCACAAGAAAATAATTGCGAATATTTGTTATTCACTATGGGTATAGGGATTGGGATGGTGAGCCTCATTCCCGACTACAAAACAAATTTGTGGAAATTTTTAACTCATATCATTTGTGCCTACACAGCAGGTTTTGCCGCCGCATTGTTCCTATTCCTCACCAACTGGATTGTGATTATTTCGGCTGCGATTGTAGCACTTTGCATTTGGCTTCCATTTGATAAAAATAGAAAAACTACATTTGAATTTTGGCTTGAGTTTATCGTACTTTCGTCACTTTATACCCTACTCATGTTCAATCTCTAAAACGGTCTTTATAACTACATTCCACCCTACTCTACAATGATAAAATCATGGCAAAAAGACCTTCGCGATGCAGCCAATCCCAATAAAATTGCTGTGTTTATGTCGTTTTTCAAAACAGGGAAAGGAGAATATGGCGAAGGGGATAAATTCATAGGACTATCGGTTCCTGAAAATCGCAAAATCACAAAAAAATATATTGATGCCGATTTCAAAATAATAGATGAAATGCTACATCATGAAATTCATGAATTTCGGCTTTCGGCATTCATCGCATTGGTTGAAAAATTCAAAAAATGCAAAGAAGTTGACTCACAAAAAGAGATAGTAGATTTCTATGTTTCACATGGAACATGCGCCAACAACTGGGATCTTGTCGACCTTTCTGCTCCATATATTTTAGGGAGATATATGGTAAAAAATCCAATGCCCCAACTGCTTGATAAAATGAGCATTGATACTAATTTGTGGGTGCAACGCATAGCAATTGTGTCAACGCTTATGCTCATTCGCAATAACATGTTTAACGACACTCTGCGATTAGCTCAACGATACCTATCACACCCCCACCCTTTAATTCATAAAGCCACAGGCTGGATGCTTCGAGAAATAGGGAAGCGCAACGAAACAATCTTACTTGATTTTCTCAACACCCACGCACCAAAGATGCCACGCACTGCTCTAAGATATGCAATCGAACGCCTCAGTTCTGAGCAAAAACAGATGTATATGCAACGAAAATAACCGATTTTTACAAAAAACTCACTAAATTTGCACTCATAATATAACTACATAATATATATAATATATGTCGCAAAAATTCAAACCTGAAACATTGTGTGTTCAAGCGGGATGGACTCCTAAGAAAGGAGAACCTCGTGTGCTTCCAATTTACCAAAGCACAACTTTCAAATACGACACAAGCGAGCAAATGGCTCGTCTTTTTGACCTCGAAGATAGTGGTTATTTCTATACACGCCTTCAAAACCCTACCAATGATGCTGTTGCAGCAAAGATTGCAGCCCTCGAAGGTGGTGTAGCAGCAATGCTCACATCTAGTGGTCAAGCAGCCAATTTCTACGCTATTTTCAACATTTGCCAAGCAGGCGACCACTTCATCAGTTCATCAGCAATTTATGGTGGAACATTCAACCTCTTTAGCGTAACCCTCAAGAAACTCGGCATCGATGTAACATTCATCAGCCCCGAGGCTACTGAGGAGGAAATTGAGGCAGCAATCAAGCCTAATACTAAAGCCCTTTTTGGCGAAACAGTATCAAACCCATCACTTGAAGTGCTTGATATTGAAAAGTTTGCACGCGTTGCACATCGCAATGGCATGCCACTTATTATTGACAACACCTTCCCTACCCCTATCAACTGTCGCCCATTTGAGTGGGGTGCTGATATCGTGGTCCACTCTACAACGAAATATATGGATGGACATGCTACAAGTGTGGGTGGTGTAATCGTTGACAGCGGCAACTTTGATTGGGACGCAAACGCCGAAAAATATCCTGGTCTTTGCACCCCCGATGAGTCATATCATGGTCTCACCTACACCAAAGCATTTGGCAAATTGGCATTCATCACCAAAGCCACAGCACAACTCATGCGCGACCTCGGAAGCATTCAATCTCCACAAAATGCATTCCTTCTCAACCTCGGGCTCGAAACACTCCACTTGCGCATGCCTCGCCACTGCGAAAACGCGCTTAAAGTAGCACAATTCCTTCAAAATGAACCACGTGTAGCATGGGTAAACTATTGCGATCTTCCAGGCAATAAATACTATGATTTGGCTAAAAAATACATGCCAAACGGCTCTTGTGGTGTCATCTCATTTGGTCTTAAAGGTGGTCGTGAAGACTCAATTAAATTCATGGACTCTCTCAAAGTTGTAGCGATTGTAACTCATGTGGCTGATGCTCGCACATGCGTACTTCACCCAGCGAGCCACACTCACCGCCAATTGAGCGACGAACAATTGATGGAAGCAGGTGTGCGCCCCGACTTGATTCGTCTCTCAGTGGGTATCGAAAATGTTGACGACATCATTGACGACATCAAACAAGCCCTCGACGCATAATAGAATAATCTACAATAATAATGCCCTCACAACCTCTTAAAAGTAGGTTTTGAGGGCATTTTTTTTATTCATTTATTCTAATTTATAACACAAGTGCCCTATTTTGGCTATTCTTTTAATCGTTTTTCGCCAATTGTTTGTTATCTTTACCAAACAAAATCTAAAACAATACCACCATGGGAAAGAAAATGAACATCTTTTGTAAAAATACTAATAGTTATATCTCTTTTACTGGAGGGGAAACACTTCACGAAATTTTTAACCGTCTTAAAGAACAAATCAACCTCACCCCTATTTGCGCTCGCGTAAACAACAAAACCGAAGATATGAACTACCCTGTTTTCGGGCCCAAACAGGTGGAATTTTTATCGCGCGAAAGTGGTTCGGGACAACGTGTTTACACACGCTCACTATGTATGATTCTTTATAAGGCTGTTTGCGATGTTCTCCCTGGTGTGCGCCTTCGCATAGAGCACTCTGTTTCCAAGGGACATTACTGCCTATTAGAGGGTAAAAAAGGAGTATCAGAAGATGTTGTGGCACAACTTCTTAATAGAATGCGTGAAATTGTTGCCGAAGATATCCCATTTAGACGTAGAGAACAGTTGACCGAAGATGTCATCAAGATTTTTGAACGACAAGGACTTACCGACAAGGTACAACTCTTGATGTCAAATCGCGAACTATACACCGTTTACTACGAACTTGACAACGTGTGTGATAGTTACTACGGAAATCTTGCAGTCTCAACAGGGCAAATTGATGTGTTTGACCTTATCCCATATAAAGATGGAATGTTGCTATTAGGTTTTGATAAACAAAATCCTTCGCAACCAGCAACACCTACGGTGCAAGAAAAAATGTTTAATGCATTTACCGAATATACACATTTCAACCACATCATTGGCATAAAAAATGTGGGTGAATTAAATTCATTAACCAATCGTCAAAAAACTGCCGACCTCATTAATGTTGCCGAAGCTCTACATGAGAAAAAAATCGGTCGCATTTCCGACGAAATCACTCGCCGTTACCACGAAGGTGGAGCTCGCATCGTGCTCATCGCCGGACCCTCATCATCGGGCAAAACAACCTTCACAAAGAGATTGGCTATCCAATTGATGACCAACCTATTAGTCCCTCAATTAATTTCGCTTGATGACTACTTTGTAAATCGCGTAAACACCCCTCTCGACGAAGATGGTGAATATGATTTTGAGTCGCTATATGCTCTTGATTTGGACACGTTTAATAAAGACCTCAATGCCCTACTCGCTGGCGAAGAGATTAACCAACCAACCTACAACTTTGAACGTGGCGAAAGAGAGTATCGTGGCAACAAAATACGCCTTAAAGATAACTCTATCTTACTCATTGAAGGTATTCATGGTCTAAACCCCGAACTCACTGCACAGATTAAGGCAAAAATGAAATTTTCGATATATGTGTCGGCTCTCACTACCCTCTCTATTGACGACCACAACTGGGTGCCAACAACCGACAATCGCCTATTACGACGCATTATTCGCGACGCTAAATATCGAGGTGTATCGGCCGAATCAACCATCAAACGATGGCCAAGTGTGCGCCGTGGCGAAGAAAAATGGATTTTCCCTTATCAAGAAAATGCCGATGCTATGTTTAACTCTTCGTTGCTATTTGAACTTGGTGTGATAAAAGAATATGGCGAAAATGTATTGAAACATGTGCCACGCGACGTGCCCGAATATGGCGAAGCATATCGTTTGCGCCGATTCTTAAGTTATTTCACCCCTATTAGCGACCAAGTTATACCCCACACCAGTCTTTTGCGTGAATTCCTTGGCGGCAGTTCGTTCCACTATTAAAGAAAAGTGGTATCTTTGCCGAAAATTTATTTTTCATGATACAATCATCCCCTCTTCAAAAGTCGAGAATCGGCTACATTGATGCACTGCGAGGATTCACCATGATATTAGTGGTGTGTGTGCATGTTGCAACCTTTTCTAGGGTTAAAGTATTTCCTTATTCCAACTTCTTTGAACTCTTCAGAATGCCACTGTTCTTCTTTATTAGTGGTTTTATATTGTATAAGAGAGAGTTTGTGTGGAATCTAACAAATAGTGCTAAATTCCTATCTAAAAAGTTTTTAGTGCAGATTATTCCTACAGCAATTTTTCTATCGATATTCCTCTTCACCTTTGATTACTCACTTGTGCAACGAGGATTAAACGGATATTGGTTTACCGTAGCTCTATTTGAATTCTTTATCGTCTATACATTATGCAACTTCATATTTCGTAAACAGTTTATTGTCAACATTCTACTTATTGGTGGAGCAATATATGTTAATTCATTAGCTTTTGATCCAATGCATTATAGTTACATTCCTGTAACTAACGACTTTATCATTTACCCATTCTCATTCTTCATTTTCTTCCTTATGGGAACTTTGGTGAAGAAATACTTTGATAAAGTGTGTAAATACATATTTGACAATAACATTATCATGCTTATCTCCACTGTAATAATGATAGTTGGAGCTATTGCGTATATCAACAATTACTACGTTCAATTTGAAACTAAACTAATATTATCTATCGTTGGAATCCTATCCATCTTCTATTTCTTTATGAGAAATGGCGACTATATGAATAACTCACGAGTAGGGAAGGGGTTGCAATATATAGGGCGCCGCACACTCGATGTGTATCTTCTTCACTATTTCTTTGTGACAAACTCTCTGACATGGATTAACAAATGGGGTGTGACATCTCCCACAATGAAATTTGTGCTTTCTATTCTCACAGCCCTTGTGATTATCGGAATCTGCCTATTAATAAGCAAATTCTTGCGCACCAATCCACTTTTAGGCAAAATTCTATTCGGCGCAAAAATGCCTCAAAAAACAAAAAATTAGTCAATTTTTGAACAGATAATTGACTTTTACTCCATTATCTATTCAAATTTTTACTATATTTGCATCAAATTTGTTGTTTAGTATATGATGCAAGCTTCTCAAATAAGAAACATACCTTTTGATATAACCACTATTAGTTCGTTATATCCACACATTAAGTCGGTTGCAAATAAAGCGGTCGATTTAGAGAAGAACAATGCTATCATAAGGCTAAAAAAGGGACTGTATGTATTTTCACCACAAACCAGTGGCACATTACTATCTACTGAATTAATTGCAAACCACCTATATGGACCATCATATATCTCAATGCACACCGCATTGCGTTACTATGGGCTTATTCCAGAGAGTGTTGCCACAACAATTTCGATGACAACAAAACACTCTAAGAAATACGACACCCCTATTGGTTATTTTCAATATATTTGTTGCCCTTCAAACTATTTTTCGATAGGAATAAAGAGCCTACAACACAAAAATATAGCCTTTCTAATGGCATCGCCCGAGAAAGCTTTGTGTGATTTGCTAATATACACACCCAATCTCAACCTGCGATTTAAGCATGAAGTATTAACCTACTTGAAGGAAAACTTAAGACTCGACATGGAACATTTCTACAAAATGGACGTTTCTATCTTTGAAGAATGTGCCAAAATTTGCAAAAAGAAATCACTTATTAACAACGTCATAAAAATATTAAAGCGATAATGGGACTATTTAATCAAATGCTATCGCAATACAACATTGTAACCGAAAATGATCGTCGCAATGCCATATATGAAGTGATGCAACAAATCACATTAGCTGGTTTATATCGTGGAGGTTTCTTTGATAAAGCCGCCTTTTATGGGGGAACTTGCCTAAGGATTTTCCATAATCTAAATCGCTTTTCAGAAGATATGGACTTCTCTCTGCTTGACAAGGACTCATCTTTTAATATCGAAGATTATTTCCCTTCAATAATCAAAGAATTTGAATTATTGGGTAGGGAAGTGGTGATAACAAAAAAGGAGAAGAAAAATTTTGGCAAAGTAGAGTCGGCTTTTCTAAAAGATGATACCGAGGTCTATGATGTTGCTTTCCAAACCGAAAAAAGTCTGAAAATAAAAATTGAGGTCGACACCCAACCTCCTCTAAATTTTGCAACTGAGCAAAAACTTCTTGTTCAACCATTCTCGTTTTTTACACGCTGTTTTACATTACCCAATTTATATGCAGGTAAAATGCATGCTCTTGTTTTTAGAACATGGAAAAATCGCGTAAAAGGTCGTGATTGGTATGACTTTGAATGGTATGTCAAAAATTGCGTAACACTTGATTACCTACATCTACAAGAGCGAATAAAGGAATTTAATGGGGTAGAGATGAGTAAAGATGAGTTTTTGATAAAACTAAAGGAACGCATAGCCTCAACCGACATAAATTTGGTCAAAGCCGATGTCGCTCCTTTTATCAAAAATCAAAAAGAGATAGAAATTTGGACAACCGACTACTTCCTCCAACTTGCCGATATGATAAAGATATAATACAACACGAGCCACCCGCGATTGAGTGGCTCGTATCTTTTTATATTACTACTCTATTAATCGGTTTAGAACGGAATATTAACTCCTAAATTCACACTACCATTAGATGAGAGTGGAAGACCTTGTTTTGTAAGTTTTCCCAATGTGCGGTCCATACCAAGGAATAGATTAAATCCTGTTACATTCACATTTGCCATCCATCCAAATCCCCATCCATAGGTGCCTACTACCACATTTGCTCCTAATGAGAGTGGTTTTACTGGATTAATATTGGCTCCTAATCTAAACTCTGTCCAAGTGTAATCACCTTGGAAGCGTGTAGAGTTTAGAAGACCAAATTTTAATTTGTCATATACAGGGAGGGCAAATTCGGCTCCAATATTAAGTGTTGCGGCAAGGGTTGTGGTACGAGAACCCATATCACCCTTATCTTCTAACTCATAAATTGCCGAGAGGTCGTCAACCATCTTCTCCAATTCATCGCCAATAAAATTAGGAGCATCGTTGTCAACGCTAAACGAATATGCATCGGTAGAGAATGTTTTATCACCACCTGTCGATGCCACCACATTATTATTCCACTTGATAAAACCAAGGTCGAGTAGGGCAACACTGATTGACCAATTTTTATTAGGCTTAAACTCTGCACCAAGATCAACAGCCATACCGAAGCCATTTAATCCCGATTCTTCAGCCTCCATGCCATTCACATACTCGTGGCCAGTAGCTTCATTTATCTCTGTTTCGTAGTTTAATCCCTTCACACTTGCTTGAATTTCGGCATTAGTCACTGCACTCCATGCATCTTCACCAAGAGTCAATTGTGCTTTATTAAATCGAGCATCAACATTTGCGGCACCAAGGAGAAATTTTACCGCACCACCTATGCGCCATTTATCTCCAAGTTGATGAGAGTGACCTAAAGCAATTTCGCCATATACATCGGTGTGAATATCAAAATTTGATATATCGTATGTCTTATTTTCAATACCCTCTTTCATGAATGAGAAAAGAGTTTTGGGTATAAGTGAATTAATATTTCCTTTCACATTGAAACTAACTGTATTATAGCCATTAAACGCCTTAAATCCAGCACTCATCAAGCTGATATTCATATCTCCACCCAATCGACTCATGTCGTTTATGTCATTTAGAAACGACGCATCTACAGCCGGATTAAGGAATGTTGTAGTTTGCCCATCAACATTGTAAAAAATATTCTCAAGTCCTATCGTTCCACGCATCGCAGCATTGAAATTTCCCACTACAGGAATTGATATGTAATTTTTCTCATTCCCAAATGCTGGATTGAGTTCATAACGATGGGTGTAACCTTCGGTAAAATAGGCCGAATTAGTATTTTGTGCCACTGCACCAAATGACAAAACCGCAGTAGCCGAAAGAATCGCTGTTTTAATATATTTATTCATGATTTGTAACAGTTTTTACGGTTTAAAATTCAGTTAAATAGCTTCCTGATACTTTCACCTTTAGGTCTTTAAGGATAATATGTTCATCGGGGCGAAGAGCTTGACCTGTAGCCTTGGCTTTTGCTACAAATACCACGCCATCAAGATGTTCTATTTTACCCTCCATTTTAATGTGTAATGGAGAGTCTTCCACGCCTGTTTCTAAATGGAAACCTTCAATTACCACATCCTCTATTTGATTGCCATCGCGGTCAATGGGATAGCCTGTGATTTCCACATCTACAGGAAGGTCATTGGTAACCATAGCATCGATTTGAAGATATTTGATTGAGAGTTTATCCATTTCTTCGTTCCACCAACCTTTTTCGGTGCTTGAGAACACGATTTGAGAACCCTCTCTAAGTTGGAGTGGAGCGAAAATAGTGTAACAACCTGTCATTTTTCCGAGGTTTGTTCCTACAGGGAAATGAGCAATTTTTTGTTTAGGAATACATGGATTATCGAGCGAAATACCTATCGAACGAGGCAAACCTTTGCCCGAAAGCACATAAGCGAGAGATGAGAACGGAATATGTTGTGCATCAACAAATTTTCCCCAATAGTTGCCTTGACCAGGGTCTTCGGGTGAGAGGCAGAATTTACAACCTTGGCAACCATTACAACTCAATTCAAAATATGGATTGTCGAGCGAATATTTTTGGTCGGGTTGACCTGGGCGTTTTGCAGTAAGCGTCAATCCTGTTTGGGCATAAAGACCATAGTTTGTACCTAATGGATTGCTGAAACATACATACACTTGAGGATTTGCAAGAATAAGGTCGGTTGTTTCTTGGCTCAAAATTGTGGGGATACCTGTGATGGGGATATCGGCAATTTCGATGCCTTCCAAGTTGTATTGAATAGTGCCACCAAACATTTCAACATTGATATTTCCCATTGAGAACAATATTTTCAAATCGGCAGTAGCAGGGAGCCCCGCCAATGATTTTATGTCGTCTTTTCCTACCACCACGTGACCAGTGTGAATGCCTATTTCATCTTTGAATGATATTGAGTGAGTATCGTAGTCAAATACTACTCCAGCCTTCTTCACATCAACTTCGGTAATCGACATCTTAAATGTGGCTTTAGTGCCCTCTACAACCAAGCCTCCAATCTCCACAATACCTGTTTCGGGGTCATAGATACCTATATTTGTTTCGCCAGTCAATCCCTTTGGCAATCGCATGGTGAAATCTTCCAATGTCCATGACTTGATGTTTTTTTCCAAGCCCTCGGCAACAAGGTCGATTGTTATATCAAAGTTTGCTCCTATCAGGTCGATATCCACGATATAGTCCGAGATGTTTGATGTTTTGTATTCAAACTCACTCACCTGACGACCTATATCAAATACCAATGGGAAAGTTGGTAGGGTAGGGAGCGCCTTTGTTGATGAAGGCGTATTGCCATTTCCCAACAACTTAATTGTCGTTGTAATAGGGGCTACTGATGGCGCAGGTATATTTATTGCAGGAATAATTATATCATCGGTAGAGTATGTTCCCGAATCAATCAACACATATTCGCCATTAATTACCTGAATGTGCCCAGTGTCTTCGATGTTAATAAACTCACGCATCGCAATCTCATCAATATCAAGAGGCAATACAAGGTCTTTCACTTGCAACTCGGCTGTAGTGTCAACATTCGACAAATCGTAATTTTCGTCAATACAACCAGTTGCGATAAATCCACTTGCCAATATTACTACGGCAGCACGCAACAAATTTCTCGTTCTCATTAAATTTAAGGATAAGATTAATCTTTTAGTATTTTTTGCAAATATAGTAAACTTTTTAATATTTCCTCGGCAAAAACAATTTTATAAATACGATTACCCTCATTTAATCGACTAAAACAATGCGAGTTTATTTGTTTTTTCGTAATCGTCTCCCATCAATGAGCCGTAGGGATAATAATGGTTTATTTTTTTAACTACTCCATTTTGATTTATGGTATTTTTATATCGGCAATGAAGATTGCTTTGGGTCTAATTTTACACCATCTTCGTCATACAAACTATATAATCGTGGAATCTCCTCTAATAGCATTTCTGTTAAAGAATCCCATTTTTTTAATGGTGTAGCATCATACCTTGCACAATAATAAACTGTTCCATCATTCATCATATATAATTTAGATGCATCCCATCCATATCCTCCGATAATTAATGCCCCTTCTGGAACATTCTTTATACCTCTATAACGATTGGAGATTATCAAATTAAAAGGTACGATTGTTTCATATCCTCCTGTTCTATTGATGAGATTTGGGCATTTGCCATATAGACCTATTTCCGTTATTAACACATTTAATCCATTAGAAAAGTTTTGTAGAAAATCGATATAGGCGTTTGGCATTTTTCGTCCAATAGAGTTTTCTATCTCTACAATTTCTTCATCTGTTAATTTTGTATATATACAATTCAGCCATGCTCTTGGTGCAATATGAGGAGCATAACCTATTAATGTCGCCCCTGTACTTTCTACTTTTAGTACGCCT
>JAFOYQ010000059.1 GCA_017424575.1 Muribaculaceae bacterium | reverse complement strand
CTTGACAGTTGTAGGTATGCACGACATCGACAATGGTGAATATGTTACTTCATCAAAACTCATCGCTGCATCTATCGACGGTAAAGTGAAACAAGAACTCACTACCGACAGCTCTATGGCAATGTATCCATCGGCTGAAGCAAACCGCATTGCTTACTCTACTCCTAAGGGTGAGTTGTTTATCATTAACCTCAAATAATTGAACGCACTATGAAAAAGATTTTATTCATATTGGTTGCGCTCATGGTTGCAGTTGGGGCTTCGGCAGCCAAAAGCACAAGCCAAGTGCGTATCTACATCAACCCGGGCCACGGCTCTTGGGGTGGTGAAGACCGCCACATGGGTACCGTTACTCATGGCGCTGCCAACTATACCGATACTTGCGGGTTCTATGAGTCAAATACCAACCTTGAAAAGGGTTTTGGTATGTTGGAAAAACTTATTGAGTATGGCATACCTTTTGATCGCAACAAAAACCTCAATAATTCAAATGCAGCTCGTCGAGGTGCAGCTCTCGATTTGAGCCAAACCAACCTCGTGATGAGCCGTGTGAAAAACGGTCCATACCCTCACGATGGTAGCACTTATGGTGCTTATAGCCGTAATTTGAGTGAAATCGCTGCTGAATGCGAAAGCTGGAATGCCGACATTATGATTTCAATCCACTCAAACGCTGCAACTGAAGGTACTACAACCAACTATCCACTTTTCCTTTATCGTGGATATACCAACTCTGAACAAAATGCTGGTAGTTCTGCTGCATGTAAAGCATGTTGGCCTCACTGGTGGAAAAACCAACACATGATGTGGACATATTACTCTGCTACCAACATGAACGTTCAAGGCGACTGGACATTTGCTTCAAGCTGGGGTACACAAGGTTATGGTATCCTCCGTCACACTGTCCCTGGATTCTTGGTAGAAGGTTACTTCCACACTTACCAACCAGCACGCCACAAAGCGATGAACTGGGAAGCTTGTCGTTGGGAAGGTCAACGATACGCAAAAGGTTTTAACGACTACTTTGGTTGGGGCAAAAAAGATAGTTATGGTACTATCTATGGAGTGCTTCGTGATGGCGAACAAACATTCTCTCACACCTATTACACTCCCAACTCTTCTACTCTCGACAAATACAAACCAGTCAACAACGCTACTGTAACACTTAAAAACAGCAGCGGTCAAGTGGTTCAAACTTATAAAACTGACGATGAGTATAATGGTGTATTCGTGTTTGACAAAGTTCCTGCTGGCACTTATAGCATGACATTCTCTCACCCCGATTACAAAGATTTCTCTCAATCAGTAACAGTTACTGCTAACGAAACTACATTCCCTACTCCATTGTTCCAAACTGAACAAATTGCTGCTCGCGGACACTATGCTTATGGATTGAGTTCTTCAAACAGTGGTAGTACTTACACATTGAAATTCAAATCAACAGGTGATGTTTCAAATGGTACAATCATCTTCACCAACAACTCTACTGGTGCTTCTCAATCAATCAAAACAGGTGCTATCAAGAAAGGTGAAAACACTGTAACTTTTGATGCTAAAACACTTGGTGAAAACGCTCAATTCTCATGGTCGGTAGCTATTGACAACCCAGTGAGCACAGGTGTTGAACTCCTTTACTCTGATAACTCTATCGTTTACAACAATGGTTCTGCCAACGCTCGTATTGGTATTGCTATCGACAACGACCAAACAAGTGCTAACTTCGGTACAATCTACACCTTAACTGCAATGGGTCAAGGTCTTCAAAAATATAACCCTGACTTCTCTAAGAATGGTGGCAAAGTGATTACCGGTATGTTTGGTAAAGATACTGATGCATCTACAAGTTCATATAAATTCTACCGTAGTAACCGTATTGAAGTAGAAAATGGTAAAGTTTATATTGCAAACTATGCAAACTACAACACTGGTATGTGGGAATATGATCCTGCAACAAATGCTTCACCTCGAAACATCACTAATGTTTACTACGAGCGTGCACTCGCATTCGTTGGCGAAGGTTCAAGCCGCAAAGTGTTCTCTTCTCACGAAAACAATCTCCAACGCTTCGACATTGGCACTGGAACATCTTGGACATCAGGTAGCCCAGCCAAGAGCTACACTACTGCAGGCGTGATGGATAATGGTGATGGTGACGTGCTTGTTACCGACAATGCCGTTATCGTTTCTCAATGTCGTTATTCAGGAAATAACCTTGCTCAAAACCCAGCATTTGCTGTATTTGACCACAACTTGAACCTCATTTACAAATCAGATGCTATTAATAGCACTCTTAATGGTTCAGAAAATGGTGGTATGGCAATCTCTGCCGACTATAAGACATTTGCTATTGCTAACTCTTATACAAGTTCGGGCAACTCGGGTGTAGTAGTTCAAGTTTATAGTGTTACTTGGAGTGGTAGCACACCTACATTTGTTCACAAACACACTGTACCTCTCAACGGAACTTACCGTGTTGACCAAATGGAATTTGACCTTGCCAACAACCTTTACATTGCTTCACAACAAAAAGGTCTTTTGGTATACGCTATCAAGAACCCAGCTCGTCAAACAGTAACTAAGGCTAATTCTACAATTCAAGGTCAAGCACTTCCTGCTGTTCGCGGCCACTATGCTTACGGACTCAAGATGTCGCAAAATGGAAACAAATACACATTGACATTCAAGTCAACAGGTGCAGTAGAATCGGCTAACGTTGTTCTTACTCCTGCTCAAGGCGACGCCGTTAAAGTGAAAATTAATGGTGTTAAAGCTGGCGACAACACTGTTGAAATCGATGCTACAACTCTTGCTACAGGTGTGAAATACACTTGGGCTGTGGCTCTCGACAACCCTGCAAGTCCATCTGTTGAACAATATTTCAGCGACAACTCTATCATTTACAACAATGGTTCTAACGATGCTCGCATTGGTGTTGCCATCGATAACGACCCAACAAGCGCCAACTTTGGTAATATCTACACTATCACTGCTATGGGACAAGGTATGCAAAGATATAATCCCGACTATAGCAAAAATGGTGGAAAGGTTATCACTGGCATGTTTGGTAAGGACACCGATGCCTCTACAAGTACCAACAAGTTTGTACGTTCTAACCGTATTGAGGTAGAGAATGGCAAAGTTTATATTGCTAACTATGCAAATATGAACAGTGGTATGTGGGAATATGACCCTGCTACAAATGCTTCTCCTCGAAACATTACTAATGTTTACTATGAACGTGCTATTGCATTCTATGGCGAAGGCACAAGTCGCAAAGTGTTCTCTTCTCACGAAAACAACCTCCAACGCTTCGACATTGGCACTGGCACATCTTGGACTTCAGGTAGCCCTGCTAAGAACTACACTGTTGCAGGCGTTTTAGATAACGGTGATGGTGACGTGCTTGTTACCGACAAAGCTGTTATTGTTTCGCAAAATCGTTTCGCAGGCAACAATGCCAGCCAAAACCCTGCATTTGCAGTATTTGACCACAACTTAAATCTTGTGTATAAATCCGACGCTATCAATGCAACCCTCAATGGTTCTGACAATGGTGGTATGGCTATCTCGGCCGACTATAAGACATTTGCTATTGCCGACTCTTATACTGGTTCGGGCCGTTCAGGTGTCAGCGTTCAAATTTATAGCGTGACATGGAATGGAGCTACTCCTACATTCACTCACAAGTATGCGATTCTTTTGGACGGCACTAAAGTAGTGGACCAAATGGAGTTTGACTACGCAGGCAACCTCGTGATTGCATCACAACAAAAAGGTCTTTTGGCTTATGCTATCAAAACCGATGCTCGCACTACCACAACCAACGCTGCTACATCAATGGTAATCGAAGGTGTTCAAGCTCCTCTTTATATCACAGGTTCTAACGTTGGCGGTAACTGGGATCCTGCTAATGCTGCTGAATTTGAATTTGATGGTACAAACTACTCTATCACACTCACTGAAGCAACTACCGAGTTCAAGATTTCAACTATAAAAGGTAGTTGGGAAGAATTCAACGCAGGCAACCTCGCTGTTGATGCTGCTATCACAAATGGTGGCACAGTTAACCTCTCTGTTAACAAAGATGGTCAAAACATTGTTCTTCCATGGGCTGGTGTGTGGACTATTACCGTTGCAGACGACCTTTCTACATTGACAGCTAAGACAGAAACTCCAGAGCCCGTTTACTACCCAGCGGCAGTATATATGGTAGGTCATGACGGCACATGGGATCCTGCTAACCCACTTGAAATCGTTGGCGAAAATGGTGTTTATGTAGCTGAAGGTGTTAACTTCTCTAACACTACATTCAAGCTCTCAACTGCCAAAGGTTCTTGGGACGACTTCAACGCAGCAGGTCTTAACGCAGCATCTAATTTTGTAGCGATAGGCGAAGAGGTGGCATTGATTGCAGGCACAAGCGCCAACAATTCAATCGTTTGGATTGGCACTTACAACGTAAAAATCGACCTCGTAAACAGCACAATCACCCTCAATGGCACACCAGCATACCCCGAAGTTATCTATACTATTGGTAATATAAATGGTTACAACTGGTCAACAAGCGAAGGTGTTGCTCTTGCACACGTTGGCAACGGTATTTTTGAAGGTGAATTTGAAATTGACAATGCCGACAATGGTTTTGGTTACTTCCAATTCGCTACTACTCTTGGTGCCGACTGGGATGCTGTAAATGCTGGTACTCGCTACGGTGCAACTGAACCCGACAAGTTGATTGAAGCTAATAACACCTACAATATGACCAACAATTGGGGTAGTGATTCACAATCATGGAAATCTGAATCGGGCAAATGCCGAGTGCAAGTTAACATCGTTAACTGCACTATGCAAATCCTTGAATTCACTGGTGTTGAAGGCATCACAATAAACAACAATGCCAACTCAACATACTACAACCTCCAAGGTGTGAAAATAGCAAACCCAGCTAACGGCACATACATCAAAGTCGAAGGCAACAAATCATCAAAAGTTTACATCAAGTAAATTAATATGATATAGTGACTATAGTTTCTATAGACTACTATAATATTAACCAATAATTGAGCGGGCAATCCACACGGGTTGCTCGCTTTTTTGTTAATTTTGATATAAAATGATGGTACTTTCAATAATATTTCATAATTTAGACAACTCAAATTTTACATTAACGAATTTTTAACCTGATTGTGCCAATGAAATAAACTTTTACACCCTATTTTGCTCCGGTCGGAGTTTTTACATAAGTTATACAAGATGTTGCCATATCGGCAACAAGTTTTCTCGTCAAAAAATTTACTAATATTAAAATACATTTTATGAAAAAAGTACTCTTATCAGCAGTATTGTTATGCTCGGGGGTATTGGGTTATGCTCAATTGCTCAATGTGCAATCAATCGAAAAGATTGCTCTCCCACAAGGGGTAACAATCAACAAAGCCACTATCAGCCCCGAGGGGGATTTCGTGGTTATGGCCCAAAATGAAAAATCGGGCATTCATCGTCTCGACCTCACTACTAAGGCAGTGACAACAATCTCAGAATCGGGCATTATGCATAATGTGAAGATTTCGCGCGACGGCTCAACAGTGGTGTATCGTGAACCACGCGTAAATGCTAACCGCATGCGTCAAATCGCACTCAAATCATTTGACCTCAAACGTGGTGTTGAAGCAACTGTTGTTCCTTATAGCCGCGACCTTCAAGGTGTTGCTATTATTGACAACAATATCGTTGCAGTAAACAGCGAAAAAATTACCACAAAAAGCATCAATGGAGGCGAAGCAAAAGTAACAATGCCAGTTGCATCTATTCGCTATGGTCAACTTTGCATCGATGGTAAGGTGATTTCTCCACAAGGCACTACTGGTAACAGTTATATGTGGCCATCAGTTTCACCCGATGGAACTCGAGTGCTTTACTACCTCGCTTCAAGTGGTTGTTATATAGCAAACATCGACGGTTCTAACCCTGTGCGCCTCGGTTCATTGCACGCTCCACTATGGTATGACAACAACACTGTTGTGGGTATGTATGACCGTGATAACGGACACCAAATTTATGCTTCACGCCTCGTTGCTGTATCGGCCGATGGTAAAGTGAAACAAAATATCACTGAAGATGCTTCTTTGGCTCTCTTCCCATCAGTAAACGAAGTGGGTAGCAAAATTGCATACACTACTCCTGCCGGCGAACTTTTCATTATTAACATCACTCGATAAAATTAAGCGTTATGAAACTCAATAAAATATTACTTGCAGCATCAATGGCGCTTTTGTCAGTAGGTGCTAACGCTCAAGACTTCTTTCCCGAAGATGTGCGCATTTATATCAACCCAGGTCACGGTTCTTGGGGTGGAGCAAACAACCGTCACATGCCCACAATAGGACACTATCCTATTAACGACGAAGATCCCGATACTACCGACTTCTTTGAGTCAAATACCAACCTCGAAAAAGGTCTTTCAATGCTCTACAAATTGGTTGACTATGGCTGTCCTTTTGACCCCACTCTCAACCAAGAAAACTCTAATCCCAACCGCATTGGAGCCGCTCTCGATTTGAGCCAAAATGTGGTGATGAGCCGCGTTAAAAATGGTCCTTATCCTTTTGCTTGGGTGAATGGTGTTGACCCCGATTCTGGCAACGATTTCAGCCGCAACTTGGTAGAAATTGCCGAAGAGGTAGAGGAAAATATGTTTGACGTGATGGTGTCAATCCACTCTAACGCCACTTCTTCCGATGGCCAACACACCAACTATCTTGCTATCTATTATCGCACTAATTGTGGCGCATCAGGCCCTGACTGTGAACTGCTTTGTAACACAGCTTGGAACCAACGTATTCAAGACCGACACACTCAATGGAACTTTTATGACTATCCAGTAGGTGAAGGTGCTGTTAAAATTCAAACAGGCAACTACATCGTTATTGGTCACTCTGTTCCTAACTACTTGGTTGAAGGTTATTTCCACACATATCACCCTGCTCGCCACCGCGCTATGAACTTCGACGTTGATCGCGTGGAAGGTCACGACTATGCTCGTGGTGTTGCCGACTACTTTATGTGGGAAAAAGAGGAAACTGGCAATATCTATGGTATCGTGCGCGACGACACTAACCCTCTCGAACACGAATTGTATAACTACAACCCAAAAACTCCCGATAAATTCGCTCCACTTAACGATGTTGATGTAACACTCAAAAAAGATGGCGAAGTTGTAGGCACTTACAAAACCGACATTAACTACAATGGTGCATTCGTGTTTATGAATGTTGAAGCTGGCGATTATACTGTAGAATTTGCTCACCCCGACTATGTCGGTGCTGAACCTGTTGCCGTAACCGTTGAAGCTGCTAAAACATCTTACCCCACTGCCTTCCTCAAAAACACATCGGGTGTTGAGGGCATCGAAACCGACAAAGAAGCTGCTCCTGCTATCTACTACAACCTCCAAGGTATGAAAGTAGAAAACCCACAAGGTGGTGTATTCATCAAGGTTCAAGGCGAAAAAGCTTCAAAACTCTACGTTAAGTAAACGTAATATGATATAGTAACTATAGTATCTATAGTATCTATAGTCGCTATAACATTAACCAATAACCGAGCAAGCAATCCACACGGGTTGCTCGCTTTTTTATGTTCATTTTAATGTGTTTAACTTAATTATGCATTTTGAATTATACAATTGAATTAAAATTGATTACCTTTGCACATTAAATTATAATAATATCTATAAACTATAAAAAATTATGACTGAATTAGAAAAATTAAGCTATGCCCTCGGTATGAGCATGGGTAACAATTTCAAAAGCTCTGGCATAGAAGAATTGAATATCAAAGAATTTGCTGATGGCGTGTCGGCAGTGTTTGAAGGTGCGCAACCTAAAATGAGCTATGATGAAGCGAAAAATGTGATTCGCGATTTCTTCATGGCTTTGGAACAAAAACAAAATGAAGCAGCTGCCAAAATGGGCGAAGTAAACAAGGCTGCAGGCGAAGCTTTCCTTGCTGAAAATGCTAAACGTGCCGAAGTGAAAACAACCGAAAGTGGTCTTCAATATGAAGTTCTCGCCGAAGGTAATGGTGAAAAACCTGCTGCAAGCGATACAGTAGTGGTTCACTATACAGGCACTCTCATTGATGGCACTGTGTTTGACAGTTCGGTAGAACGTGGCACACCTGCTACATTTGGTGTAACACAAGTAATCCCAGGATGGGTTGAAGCTCTTCAATTGATGCAAGTAGGTGCTAAATGGCGTCTTTACATTCCATCTGACTTGGCTTATGGTCCTCGTGGTGCTGGTGGTGCTATCGGTCCTAACGCTACATTGATTTTTGATGTAGAATTACTCCAAATCGCTGGTAAATAATCGTAGTACATAAACATTAATCATAACATAAAATATCATTATGAAGAAAATTATTTTAGGAATGAGTGCTATGGCACTTATGTTTACTACAAGCTGTTGTGGTAGCAGTTCATGTGATGCTACTAACGATTCTTGTATCGTAAATGGTGACTCTTTATCAATCGCAATTGGCGCAGGTATGGGAAGTGGCATTTGCAGCCAAATCAACTCAATACCCGATAGCGCTTATAAAGCAAAATTGTCGAAAGATGAAATTATTGAAGGTCTTGAATATGTTCTCGCTATCGATACTGCCAATGTAGGTAGAACAGCTGGTCTTGATATCGGTTTGAAACTCATGAGTCAAATTCAATATTTTGAAAAAGAAGGTGTTAAAATTGATCGCCGACTCGTTCTTGAACAATTCAAAAAAGCACTTATGCAAGATTCTGTTCCAATGACTGAATTATTTGAATATCAAACTTTCATTCAAACTGCAGACGGCATAATCATAAAGGAAAAAGAACGCAAACGTTTAGAAGCATTGGAAAAATCTCCTGAAGCAATTCAAGGTACAAAAACTGGCGAAGCGTTTATCAATAAGAAAAAACAAGAAGATCCTGAAATCAAAACTACTGCAAGTGGTCTTTCTTACAAAATCATCAACGAAGGTGAAGGAGCAAAAGCTACCGATGATGACTTTGTAAAAGTTATTTATAAAGGTAGCCTTATTGACGGTACTGTATTTGATGATTCAAATGGTGAAGCTTGTGAACTCCCTGTAAGAGGCGTAGTTCCTGGTTTTGCTGAAGGTATTAAATTGCTCGGTAAAGGTGGTAAAGCTACACTTTACATCCCTGGTAAACTTGGCTACGGTGTTCATGGACAACCAGCAGCAGGTATCGGCCGCAATCAAATGCTTGTATTCGAAGTTGAAGTAAAAGAAATCAACAGCGAAAGCAAACCTGAAGGCATGTCGGGCAAAGTTGTGAAATAAAAAATATCTACCCTAAAAGGGAAAAAATACTCAAATTAACCGAAAAATAGGTCAATTTGATGACATAAAAATAGAAAAAGTAATATTTTTAATAGCAAAATGTTTCTTTTTCTATTTTTTTTTATAATTTTGTCATGAAATTCTATTTAATATTTACTCATGGAAAAAATTGACAATCTTGATAGAAAGATTTTAGAAATTGTGATGCGTAATGCTCGTATAGCTTCAAAAGATGTTGCAACCGAGTGTGGAGTGTCACGTGCAGCAATACATCAACGCATTCAACGCATGATTGATCTTGATGTTATTACAGGATCGGGATATCATGTAAATCCTAAAATTCTTGGTTATCGCACTTGTACATATATAGGTGTGAATCTTGAGCGTGGCGCAATGTATCGCGATGTTGTACCTGAATTAGAAAAAATACATGAAATCGTAGAATGCCACTTCACTACTGGTCCTTACACAATGCTCATCAAATTATATGCTCGCGACAACGAACATTTGATGGAATTGCTCAACAACAAAATTCAGATGATTCACGGTGTAACTGGAACAGAAACCCTCATTTCGCTCGACCACAGCATCGACCGCGAAATACCTATCCATTACAAATAATATTTAAGGATGTATATAAAGAAAAACGTATCAACAGCAATCAAGTTGTTGATACGTTTTTTTAATCCCTAACTAACACAATCTTTACAGCGAGTTAAGCGATTGGAGAGCTGTAATTATTTGAGACTGTGTGAGTGTGCGATTCTCTGTGAGATGTTGGGCAAAATCGTTGGCTATTGTCTGCACTTGAGGGTGACTAAAAATGCGTTGAAGATAGTCGTAGTTTTTATTAAACAATGCCGACACTTCATCTTTGTCAAGGTCGCAACATTCTCTACCCTCTTCAATAAAGAAATCAAAAATTTGTTGCTTAGTTTTATGGTTAATAAATTTGCCGTCGAGAACATAAGTGCGACACAAAATATTAGCCAATATCATTCCCATTGTCAAACGAAACTTCTCAATATTGTGTTCTAAGACATTTCGAGGCGATATGAGCGCATTTCCACCAATAAATGTTTGTGGAGTATATCTTACTGAATTAAACGCGTCAGAATCGAGCGAAATGGAATAAATCATGCTTTCCATGTCCCAAATAACAGCACTCATTGCCACTCCAGTGAGTCCGTAACACTTATCTTGCTCGTTTTTATATTTTAAGTTGAGTTTCATATATTATTCAAAGGAGATTTGCCCTATTGAACAAATCTCCTCTTTGATTTCTTATTTTTACACAAATACTATTTTACCACCATAATCTTTGTTACGGGTGATGTAGTTGGAGCATTTTCATCTTGCGATGCATACACATTATATACACCTGTCTTGATGCGATTGCCACTTGCATCACATCCGTCCCACAACACTATACCACCTGCCGAACGAGTTGTATGCACAACATTGCCATCGATATCGGTAACGGTAACAAATGAATTATCCATTAATCCTTTAATTGTAATCCAACCTATTTCGTCGGGATTCACAGGATTAGGATAAGCATATACATTATCGTAGTTTTCTTGGGCAGGAGCTGAGTTGTTGTTATACTCAACCAATCCTAATTGTGTACCTACAAAGACAGAATTAGTTATAGGATGAACATATACACTATAAACCAAGTTAGCGGGCAAGTAACTATTATCGATATTGAAATGTTCAAGAACATTTTCTCCATTTTCATCAACATAATATATGCCATCGGTAAGTGTTCCTATCCATTTGCGATTGTTTTTGTCAACTGAAATAGTAGTGGCATGAAGACCATCAAGAAGGTATGAACCATCATTTATTTTCAATCTATTCACCGTCATCTTAGGATCAAGAGCTTTTGATGGGTCGGTAATTTCTAATATACCGTTAGTAGTACCAATCCACACTCTACCATCTTTATCTTCACAAAGAGAAGAAATACGGTCGGGAACAATAACCTTACCATCTTGGTCAACGTAAGTATTCCAAAGATAAAATTCATCATCAGATGTATCAGAATATGTTCCCTTTGTATCATAAGCTACTACAGGAGAATTCCAGGTACCATCGCATAAGAAAATCATATTTGATTTTTCACAAATAAGTAATCTCACGTCACGACTTGCAACAAAACTACCCAATTGGATTGGTGTCCAATCTTCAACAGTTGTTGTTTCTTTTTTACGAGCTTCGGCAGGAAGGAAGTGTAAAGCTGGACTATTAGTATTGGGATTTACCTCATTAGCACACCATAGATTATTTTCTTTATCAAAACCTAAAGCAAATATACGACAACCATAAATAGCAATAAACGAACTATTTATATTTCCATTAGCATAGGTGTAGTAGTGCGACACCATCTCTCCATTTTTAATTTTATATACACCATCCCAATAAGTACTTACATAATAAGTATCATCATCTTCAGGGTCAATTACCAATTGATTAGAAGCACCTAATTTATTACCTGGTAAATAATAAATAGGACTTACACTATAGTTGTCAAATGTTTCTAATCCTGATGGTGTTATATCTTTAATTTTATTTCCATCAATAGTATTAATAAAAGATTCTGACCATTGGTTTTTAAGACCTAAATATCTTGATTCACTATATGTAGATACATACACTTTTCCTTTTTTGTCGCTGGTAATATAGGTTGGATAATCAACTGTAACCGATTCAGGTTTTGTTTTTGCTATTAACTCAGTGATGTTTCCACCTTCGATATTATATTTAGCTAAACCACTATTATCGCAAGCCAACACTTCGTTAGGATTATCCCACACCGAAATAATTTGAGATTGTAATTGAGTTGGCAATGTAGATATATTAGTTGCTACACCATCAAAAGAAACTGAATATAAAACTCCACCCGATGTGTAGTAGAAAGCGTCTTTACCTTTTATTAAGATTGAAGCTTTTCCAGTAATATCTAAATCGGTGCGAGCATAACTATTACTTTCAAAATTAAAGGTAAAGGTATAAATTTTTTTATCGGTAGTAGTAAACAACATTTTATTGTTTTCTATACCTTGCATCTTATTAATCCACCATCCACTTGATATTTTTTTGAAATTTTCAAACGTTTCGAATCGGCTATTTTTATGTTGGTAGTATAAATTATGATTTTGGTCTACTACTACATTTTCACCTACTACTGTTACCAAAGAT
>JAFOYQ010000058.1 GCA_017424575.1 Muribaculaceae bacterium | reverse complement strand
TCGCCATTGATGGTAATAGGGGAGAAGAATCGCAATTTAGGATTGAAATACGATAGCACTTTGTTATCGCTGTTTATTGTGATGTTATAAAGGAAATCGTTTGGTTTGATTGCGATAGAGTCGGTGGTTGAAGTTTGTGCTATTTGTGACTCATTGCCAATGATTACAGGGAATGCATTGCTGAGCATTGCCTTAATAGCTGGCACGAGGGTGTTGAATGAGTAACTACCTTCGACTGATGCATTTATGATATTGGACGATATTTCAATTTTTTGTGGATAACTGCTGTTTTGGGTGTGTAGATTGATGTGGTCAATGCTGAGGAATTCGTCGGGACGGTTGGCAAAACAGATGTCGCGTATGAGGATATTCCCATCGGCAGTATTGATGTCAAATCCTTTGATGTCGGCATCTATGTTGGCGCGAACCAAGCAGTAGTCCTTGGCAAAAGATGTTTTATAGAGGTCAAAACGCGGGATAGCAAGGTTGATAGATGCCGTAGGGGACTCTTTGTTGAGATTTGCGTTTCCTGTGAGTTCAACCTGTAGGCATGAGTCATTGATGGTGAGAAATGTAGATAATTCATCATTAATAAGCTGCCCCGAAGCCATAATGTCGTTATAGCTATAATTGTTATAATCAATATGGTCAATATCGGTTTCTACCTTGATTGTGCGACTTTTTGGGGATAGGTTGGCATCAAAGTCAATGGTGGCAGTAGTGGTGCCAAATTGAGGGTTAATCAACTGTCCAATATTGAGGTCGGTGGTGTTAATTATGCCATAGAGATTTGTAGATTTTACAGTAGGAGCAAGTGCGTAGTTTACGTCAATATTAACATTCCCCATGCCCGAAGATATGTCGCCAATGAGGTGTGCATCAAGAGGTTTGCCATTGAACTGTGCGTTGAGATTAACATTGCCTAATTGCGCTATTTTGTTGCCAATTTGAGGCTTGATTGCATTGATAGAGGTGAGTAGGGCTCCTAAATCGCTAGCATTTGTTTTAACCGATAGCGATGGTAGGTTTATATTCATCAACTGTGGTTGCTTAACTCCTGAAATATTGCCTGTTGTGGAAATATTTATGTCTTTTGAGTTGTGAGCAATATTGAATGAGTTGATTGATAGATTGTTGAGGTTACCGTTGAAACTAAAGTCGAGATTAAATTGGTGGTCAGCATTCTTAAAAGCAGGCACAAATGGAGCAAGGTCGCTGAGGTTAATGTGGCTACCTTTTTGCAGTGAAATGTTTAGGGGGATGTTTTTTAACTCATTGGTGGCTAAGTTGATGTCGCCAAATGCAAGAGATGAGTTTTTGAGAGCAATACTTAATCCTCCCACTTTGATTACGTCGGATGTAATGTGAAAATCGCCAGTGAGTGAAGTGAGGTTTATTCCCGACTGCTCTTTTGCTTGTAATCGCTTGATGTTGAATATAAAATCGTTGTTTTTGAGCTGTGGTAGATATACATCGGCATTAAAATCGCTCACTTTGATGTGATTTTTGTCAAAACGATTAGCAAGTGTGGGTTCGGAAAGAATGTCAAATGATGCTTGAGATTCACGTATCACCACAGTGTTGATGCGGAGGTCAAACTGTGTTGGGGGCTTATTTTTGTCCTTAGGCTGAAGGTGGTCAATGATACCTTGAATATTGAGTGGCGCCTCGGACGAGTTTTTATACAACCTAGCATCAAGCCCAATGATGGCTGCATGAGTAATTACAATTTTGTCGTTTTTTAAAAATTCATAAAGGTCAATGCCTGCAGCAATGGTTTTTACATTGAGTGCATCTCTGTCATTGTCATCTTTGATAGTCACGCCACCCACGGTGATGTGGTTAAATGGAGTGATTTTTACATGGTCAATATCAACCTCAGTGCCAAGAAGTTTGGATAACTCGGTTTCGCTTACTTTACACAATTTTTGTTGCACTTGTGGGAGTGAAGCAACCACAAATATAGCCATTGGCAACACAATGATAAGTGCCAATAGGGTTATGAGCAGTGCGCGTAATATTGTATAAAGTATCTTCATCGTAATAATTAACCTACAAATTTACTATTTTTTTACCGTTTACACATTATAATATAAGAGAATTTCTATATTTTTCACAAAATAAGAATGGGAGAGTGATATATTCTTCTAATTTATCAACTGCTCTTTTCATTCTCAACTAAAAAACTTATCTTTGCACAAAACAAAAAATACAAATTACTATGATAAAGAATCAATTGCGATTAAAAAACTTGTTATGTGCCATCGTGTTGATGGCGAGTGTGTGTGCAAGTGCTGCATATCGTTTGCCTCGTGTAGCTCCTACATCAGTAGGGATTGAGCCTAGGCAGTTTGAACTCCTTTATGACTCGTTGCTAACGAGCGATATTACCGAATTGCATCACCTTATGGTAGTAGTTGATGGTAAAGTAGCTGGTGAAATACACCCAGCGCCATTTAAGGCTGGCGATCGTCACACTCTCTATTCGGTGTCAAAAACTTTTACAGCCGTAGCTGTTGGTCTTGCTATTGAAGATGGATTGCTATCGGTTGAAGATGAATTGGTTAAATTTTTTCCACAATATGCTCAATATATAAGTGGCGTTAAAATTAAAGATGTGCTCACTATGCGTTCTGGGTTCGATACTAAAGGTGGCATGCGTAATTCACAACTCGACTGGGTTGATTCCTATCTATCTCGTCCATTAGCGACAACACCAGGAACAAGATACTCTTATGATTCAATCGAGACTTATCTCTTGTCGGCTGTAGTGCAACAAGTTACAGGAAAAGATGTGTTGACTTTACTTAATGAACGAGTGTTCTTCCCAATGGGTATAGATGATGTAGAATGGGAGAAATGTCCTAAAGGAATTGTTACTGCAGGCTGGGGTATATACATGACTGCCGAGGCGCAAGCAATGTTTGGTCAATTGTTGCTTCAAAAAGGTAGTTGGAAGGGACAGCAACTTGTGTCGCAAGAGTGGATTGAAGAGATGATGACTGTGAGAGTAGTGCGCAAAGCATCTAACGATTATGGCTATCAAATATGGTTGTGTGAATATCCTGGAGCATGGCGCGCTGATGGTGCTTATGGGCAATATATAATCGTTGTCCCTCAAAAGAATATGGTGGTTGTATTAAACCAATGCTCAAAGAGTAAAGGTTGGCCCGAAAGAAGCAATATTTGGCACACTGTAGTAAAGAATGCTAAGGGTTGTCCCATCGAAGGAGAACCTGATGAACTTGAAAATTTGGCAAAATTTGAAGCAAAAGCATCACTTCCTTTATTAAAAGGTGATGCGACCAATGCTTTAGCTAAGAAATACAATGGAAAAGAGTATAAATTGCCAAAAAACAAGCTCGGCTGGAAGTCTATTAAATTCCACTTTGAGGCAAATAAATTTACTCTTGATGTTGTCGATGCCGAAGATAAGAAATCGGCAATCGCAATGGGGTATGATAAGTGGTTAATGAGTGAATTGGCAGGATATCCTCACTATTCAATCAGTGCAAAAGGTCGATTTACAGGTATAACAGGTCCATTTACAACTGGCGCATGTTATGCGTGGAACAATGATAATATGCTATCGGCTAAAATTCACTACACCAATTGGATTACATCATTAAAGTTAGATTTTAAGTTTAATGAAAAAGGTGGTTTGCAAATCGAAATTGAAGAGAATTTCCTCAAGAAACCATTCACTATAGATGTGGAATAAGATGTAATTAGATAAATTGTAAAAAAGCCACCTTAATCAACTCGATTAAGGTGGCTTTTTTGTATAAAATTGCACTAATTTAGTTTAAGTTGCGAGCCTTGTAGATTTTGTCTTTTGCTTCGTTGATTTGGCGGAATTTCTCTTCGGCAGCTTTGCGAATGTCTTCTCCGAGTGATGCCACCCGGTCGGGGTGATGTTTGAGAGCGAGTTTGCGATATGCAGCTTTCACCTCGTCGTCGGTAGCAGATGGGGAAATTTCGAGAACTTGATATGCCGCTTCGAGGGTGTTTCGTCCAAGATTGAGCATAGAATTTACCTCGTTGGCTGAAAGTCCCATTGCCGAAGCGACCTCTTTAAGGGCTTCGATTTCTTTGTCGCACACATGTCCGTCGCTTTGGGCAATCATAGCAAGGAAGCGGAGGAGTTGTAGTCGTTCTTCGTAGGTGAGGTTTGCGGCTATTTGTCGACCACAATCGTAAATGGTGCTACGGAAGGCCGATGGGTTTATTGCATCCATCTGCTTGCGTTTTTCGAAGAGGTCGAGTAGGATTTGATTCCCCTCAGCTACAGCAGCTTCGCCAAAATTTGCGCGAAGGAATTGGCGCACAAATTCCATTTCGCTATGCATTATTTTGCCGTCGGCCTTGATGATGTATGATGCCATGACGAGCAAAGAGAATAGGAATGAGTTGCGTTGCCCTGAATTAGGCGACTGTGTGTTGTGTTCTACAGAGTGTTGTTGAGAACTTTTTGAATCCCTGTCGATGAACGAGCCAATTGCAAAGCCTAAAAGAGCTCCAAGAGGTCCAGCTGCAGCCCAGCCGATAAATCCTCCAATCCATTTTCCTAAAGCCATAGTGTGTATCTTATATTATAATGTAACGTTGTGATTTTTCTGCAAAGATAGTAGTTTTGCGTGAATAAGGAATATTAAAAATGGTTTTCTGATGATTTCTATGATGTTAAGGATGCGAAAAGCATGAGGGCAACAAAATTGCGAAAAAAAATAGAAAGTGGAGTAGAAGGGAAAATAATTGTATAAAAGTATAAAAAGCGAAAAAAAATGCCCAATAAAAGTTTGTAAGTTGAAAATATAGTATTATTTTTGCAATGTCATTTATTGGGTAGAATACATACCTATGGCTATGCGTGTAGATGACAAAATGATGAGAAAAGAAAGTTTAAATAAATTAATAAACTAATTATCAATTAATAACAATTTTTTAATTTTTAAATTATGGAAGCTAAAAAGCCCGCAACAAAGCCTGCTAAGGCTCAAAAATCAAATGCACCCGGTATCAAGAAAGCCTCTTGGGTAATCTTCGCGTGTATGGTAGTAACATTCTGTCTATTCTTCTTCTGGTTTGGTAACCCATCACACTTCCAAGATGGCAACCCAGATGGACACCCAATCAACATTTGGGGTACAATCTACAAAGGTGGTATCATCGTACCTATCCTCCAAGGTTTGTTCTTGACAGTAATCGTACTTTGTGTTGAACGTTTCTTCGCTCTTAACTCAGCAAAAGGTAAAGGTGACATCACAAAATTCGTTGCTAACGTAAAAGCTAACCTCGTAAAAGGTGACATCGCTGCTGCACAAGAACTTTGCAAAAAACAAGGTGGTAGCGTAGCTGCTGTAGTTGCTGCTGCACTCGTTCGTTACGACGAAATGGACAAAAATACAGTTCTTTCTAAAGAACAAAAAATTGCAACAATCCAAAAAGAACTTGAAGAAGCAACAGCTCTTGAAATGCCATCTCTTCAACAAAACCTTCCTATCGTTGCAACAATGACAACTCTTGGTACTCTCGTTGGTCTTCTCGGTACTGTAATCGGTATGATCAAATCGTTCCAAGCTCTTTCTGCATCTGGTGCTCCTGACTCAACTGAACTTTCAGCTGGTATCTCTGAAGCGCTTATCAATACTGCATTCGGTATCGCAACTGGTGCGTTCGCTGTAATTGGTTACAACTTCTATACTAACAAAATCGACCACCTCACTTACGCAATTGACGAAATCGGTTTCTCAATCGTGCAAACATTTGCTGCAACTCACTAATTCCATATTTCAACCAATTAACTAGATTTTTTTAATCAAATAATAAAAGGTAAATATGGGAAAAGTAAAAATAAAAAGAAAGAGTACGCTCATCGACATGACCGCGATGAGTGACGTGACTGTTCTTTTGCTTACTTTTTTTATGTTGACTTCTACCTTCTTGGCTAAAGAACCAACAGTGGTTATGACTCCATCGTCGGTTTCTGAAGAAAAGGTACCTATGAATAACTTGGTAACTATCCTTGTATCAGGCAAAGATAAACCAGGTAATGAAGGTAATCCTGCTACCGAAGGTAAAATCTTTATCTCTTTCACAGGTGATAAAGACTCAACCCTCTCAAGCGAGCACATTCGTGAAATGATGCTCTTGGAGGCAGTAAAAATTTACAATGAACAGCACCCCTCAGCAAAGGTTGAGCTTAATTCAGCTCAAATCGCTGAGTTTACAAAACTCAACATGTTTGGATTGCCTTTCCGTGGCATGCCACAATATCTCAGTTTAGAACAATCTAAACGTGATGAATTCCAAGGCAATATGGAAGATCCTAACGTTGGTATACCCATCGACGGTAACAAAGACCGTAATGGTAAACTTAATGACTTCCAAGTGTGGATGAAAGCTGTTTACAACGTAGCACAAAGAATTCACAACGACCAAAAGGATATGTTGACCGATCCTGCTGATGTTAAGAAGTTGGAAAACCTTTACACAGCTCTTATGCGTAAAGGTGAAGGTATCGCTGTTAAAGCCGATAAAAACACTCCTTACTCAACAGTACAAATCGTGTTTGACAACCTCCAAACTATGAAACTTAATAAGTTCAGTCTTTTGACTGCACTTAAATCAGAAGATGAACCAACTCACTAATAGAAGGTAAATTATGGCACAAATAGAACAATCAGATAACGGCGGCAAAAAGAAAAAAGGCGCCCAAAAGAAGATCGCTATTCATGTCGATTTTACCCCTATGGTGGACATGAACATGCTTTTGATTACGTTCTTCATGCTTTGTACAACAATGATCAAATCGCAAACTTTGCAATTGATTCTCCCTACTAACGAAGAAGTTAAGAAGGAAAACCAAAACCAAGCAAAGAAATCAGAAGCGGTAACTTTGATTCTTGATACAGAGTATAATGAAAAAAGTGGTACTCCAGTAGTTGACGAAAACGGTAAAACAGCACACGTTGTGTACTATTATACCGGTATCGCTGATACTACTTTCTCTACTCCAGATTTCTTGAAAAAAGAAACATTTATCGGTAACCAAAATGGTCAACCTCAAGGTATTCGTGCTATTCTTGTTAAACGCAATGAAGCGGTTATGAAAGAATACTTGAAACTTAAAGAGATGTGGAAAAACGAAGAGATTTCAAAAGAGCAATTCGACTCTCTTGCTAAACTCAATGCTGCCGACTCTCTTAAGACTCGCCCTGTAGTTGTGATTAAACCAGGTCCAAATACTACTTATGAAGGATTGGTAAATGCACTCGATGAAATGCAAATCAACCAAATCTCTCGTTATAGTATTGAAACCCCAACTCACACCGATACAATTCTTCTTAACGAGTATAATCGTAGAAATCCAGCTAAGTAATTTTGTGTGAATGAACTATATATTAACCTATTAAAACGTAAAGAAAAATGGCAAAAGATGTAGATCTTTCATCACAAGGTTGGCGCGACCTGATTTTCGAAGGAAAAAATAAAGAGTTTGGTGCATACCAAATGCGTAAAGACTCTGAAGGTCGTCATAATAAGGCTATGTTGATCGTGTTGGCTGCTTTGGCTGTCGTTCTCACTATAGTAATCTTGATCGCTTCAGGTACAATTAGCTTTGAAAGCGAAGAGGTTGCTGATGCAGGTGTAGAACAAGCTGTAGTTAACTTCGATGAGCTCCCTGAAGAAGAAGAAATTGAAGAACCTGAAGTAATTGACATTCCTGAACCTGAAGAACAAATCAAGAAAGAGGATGTTGCTAACGAACAACAAGTAACCAAAATCGATATCGTTGAAGATGATAAATTCGATGATAAGAAAGAGGTTAAGGATATGAGCGAAGTGCAAGAAAACGAAGCTCAATTCGGTTCTAAAGACGTTACTGAAGGTACTAATGACTTGAACAAAGAGCAAGTTAAAGAAAAGGTTATCGTGGAAGAAGTTAAAGCTCCAGAGCCTAAAGTAGAACAAATCTTCACTGCAGTAGAACAAAAACCAGCATTCCCTGGTGGTGAAGCTGCTTTGATGAAATGGCTTAGCTCTAACATCGTTTATCCAGTTATGGCACAAGAAGAAGGTGCTCAAGGTCGTGTAGTTGTACAATTCGTCGTTGAAAAAGATGGTCGAATTGGTCAAGTTAAAGTAGTTCGTGGTCGTCATCCTGAACTCGATAAAGAAGCTGTACGCGTCGTTAAGTCTCTTCCTAAGTTCATCCCTGGTAAAAACAATGGTCAAACTGTTCGTTGTTGGTTTACTCTTCCAGTGAACTTCAAACTTCAACAATAATATTACTTGATAATATTAAATTCTCTATAACGAAAGAGTGACATGAAAATGTCACTCTTTTTTTGTTAATTATTTGGCGTGAGTTATAAATAAATTCAGTATATTTGCATATTAATAGCGTAGTGTGCTTTTTAATTTTGTAAAATAGAAAGCATTACAAAACGGAGAATAATGTTACGGATATGAAATTTTCTATCATACTGAGATTTATAATATTAGGAGCATTGTGGTTGGCGCTTAGTTATATTGTTGTAGCAACTGCTCGCCCCATAACGCTCTACACTTGGTTTGTAGTAATTGCTTCGGGTATAATCATATTTGCTCCGATGTATAAAAAATATTTTGGCAACAAACGTAAATAATAAATTGTTGTTATAACATCATGGTAGATACTCCATTATTAAATAATATAAACTCTCCTCACGACTTGCGTCAACTGCCTCAAGAGCAATTGCCTCAAGTGTGTAGAGATATTCGTGAGTTTCTCATTGATTCCCTCTCGCAAAATCCTGGACACTTTGCATCGAGTATGGGTGCAGTGGAGTTGACCGTAGCACTACACTATGTATTCAATACACCCTATGATCGTATAGTGTGGGATGTGGGACACCAAGCCTACGGACACAAACTGCTTACAGGCCGTCGCGATAGATTTGCTCAAAATCGCAAATTGGGAGGATTGTGTGGATTCCCTAATCCTAATGAGAGTGAGTATGATACGTTTGCAGCAGGTCATGCCTCAAATTCAATATCTGCAGCTCTCGGCATGGCTATAGCATCACAATTAAAAGAAGAATCGCCTCGTCGCAATGTCGTTGCCGTGATTGGTGATGCTTCGATAAGTGGAGGATTGGCTTTTGAAGGCATTAATAATGCTGCTAATAATAAAAATAATCTTCTGATTATTCTAAATGACAATAATATGTCGATTGACCGTAATGTGGGTTCGCTCAACTCATATCTTGGGCATATTACAACCTCAAAAGGCTACAATCGACTTCGTTATAAAGCATATAACTCGCTAAAACGCCATAATCTCATCTCTGAAAAGTTGAGAGGTAAGGTGTTGCGTTTTAATAATAGTTTGAAATCGCTTCTTTCAAGCAAACAAAACATCTTTGAGGGTTTGAATGTGAGATATTTTGGGCCATTTGATGGACATGACCTTAATCGCATCATTAAAGTGTTGCGCGAGGTTAAAGATATGGAGGGTCCACGCATTATTCACCTTTGTACGGTGAAAGGCAAAGGATACCAACCAGCTGAAGATGACCCTGCAGCATGGCACGCACCTGGAAAATTCAATCCTAAAACAGGTGAACGTCGCGTAACAGAGGATGCAAATTCCCCTTTGAAATATCAAGATGTGTTTGGGTACACACTTTTAGAACTCGCTCAAAAAAACAATTCAATTGTGGGAATTACAGCAGCAATGCCATCAGGCACCTCAATGAGCATTATGCAAGAGGCTATGCCTGAGAGGGTGTTTGATGTTGGAATATCTGAAGGTCATGCAGTTACCTTTGCAGGGGGCTTGGCTAAAGATGGTTTACGTCCATATTGTGCAATATATTCGTCATTCCTTCAACGTGCCTACGACCATATAATTCACGATGTAGCATTGATGCATTTGCCAGTTACATTCTGTATCGACCGAGCAGGATTGGTTGGTGAAGATGGGGCTACACATCATGGAGCGCTCGACTTGGCTTATATGCGTGCTGTGCCTGGCATGATTGTGTCGTCACCACGCGATGAGCATTCATTGCGCAATCTTCTTTACACTACGCAATGCGACAATTATGGTCCTTTTGCGATTCGTTATCCACGTGGTAGTGGCCATAATCCTCAGTGGAAGAATGAAATGCAAAAGGTTGAGATAGGTCGGGGCGAGAAACTTAAAGATGGTAATGATGTCGCTGTGCTATCATTAGGACCTATTGCTCATGAAGTATCGCAAGCGATAAAGAGCATAGAAGAAACTCAAGAAATATCTGTGGCACACTACGATATGGTATTTCTTAAACCTATTGATGAACAGATACTTGCCGAAGTTGCTCAAAAACAGGTGCCTATCATCACAGTTGAAGATGGCGCCAAAAGTGGAGGTTTGGCATCGGCTGTTACTGAATGGCTTAACCTTCACGGATATAACTCAAAAGTGTATCCAATCGGTATACCCGACGAATTTATTGAGCAAGGTACAGTAAAAGAATTGTATGAGCGTTGTGGAATGGATGCTGCATCGATTTCACAAGTAATTATAAGAGCTAAAAACGAAAACAAATGAAGATAGTTATCGCAGGAGCAGGAGAGGTGGGCTCTCACTTGGCAAAATTGTTGTCGTTTGAGAATCAAGATATTGTATTGATTGATAGCGATGCGTCAAAGCTCGCTCCAATTGATGCTAATTACAACCTCATGACATTAGTGGGGCGTCCTACTTCGTTTCAAACATTACGTGATGCAGGGGTGGAAAATTGCGACCTATTTATTGCCGTAACACCCTATGAAACAACCAATGTAGTAGCGTGTACAATGGCTAAGCAGATTGGTGCTGAACGAACTGTGGCACGAATTGATAACTACGAGTTCATGAGCGATGAAAATCGTAAATACTTTAGTTCTATGGGGGTTGATTCGCTCATTTATCCCGAATATCTTGCTGCTAAAGAAATTATTACTGCATTAAAACGACCATGGGTGCGCCACTGGTTCGAACTTCACGATGGAGAAATTATTCTTGTAGGTGTGAAGATGCGCGAAACAGCTAAGCTCATTGGTATGCAACTTAAAGAGTTGGCTGCATTGCAACCATCATTCCACATATCGGCAATCAAGCGCAATCATAATACTATCATTCCTCGAGGTGATGACTATATAAAACTCGACGATATCCTCTATTTTACAACAACTCGCGATCATGTAGATGACTTGCTTGATATATGTGGCAAAAAGAACTTTGATGTGCGAAAAGTGATGATTATGGGAGGGTCGCGTATTGCAATTCGCACAGCCGACCTCGCTGGCGACGATTTCAAAATAAAAGTCATTGATAATAGCTTAGAAAAGTGTCAACGATTGGCCGAAATGTGCCCTGATTGTGATATCGTTCATGCCGATGCTCGTGATATGGATGTGTTGCGTGAAGAGGGATTAGATGACTATGATGCATTTGTAGCATTAACCGACAGCTCTGAGACAAATATTTTGGCATGTATTATGGCAAAAGAATTTGGCGTTGCCAAAACTATTGCCGAGGTTGAGAATATTCAACTCGTTTCAGAGGCAGAAAGTCTCAATATTGGCACTACCATAAACAAGAAACTATTGGCATCAAGTACGATATTCCAATTGTTGCTTGATACCGACTCTTCAACATCAAAATGTCACTCATTGACCGATGCCGAGGTGGCTGAATTAGAAGTGCGTCCAGGATCAAAAATTACACGTGGTCCGGTAAAGGATTTGAACCTGTCGCGTGAAATGACAATTGCAGGTCTTGTGCGTGATGGTGTGGGTATGCTCGTGACGGGTAACACAGTAATACAACCTGGAGACCATGTTGTAGTGTTCTGTTTGGCAGGAGCATTACATAAAGTGGAAAAACTTTTCTGTTAATGATTATACTATGCTTTATAAAAGAGCGCAAATAAACTTTCCAGCTTTAACTCGTATAGTGGGATTACTTCTACTAATCGAGTCTATGTTTATGCTTATTCCGTTAATAACCTGCTTGGTATATAACGAAAATGATTATAAAGCATTCTTGATAACAATATTAATCACTTCGGTAGTGGGAGGAGTGATGACTATTGTTACTCGCTCATCAGATAAAGATATGGGCAAGCGCGAAGGGTTTCTGCTCACAGCATTGACCTGGGTAGTGTTCTCAATCTTTGGTATGTTGCCGTTTATGTTGGGCGATTCAAAAATGAGCATTAGTGATGCTTTTTTTGAGGCTATGTCGGGATTTACCACAACCGGAGCGTCCGTAATGACTTCAATTGATCATCTGTCAAATGGCATACACATGTGGCGATGTTTGATGCAATGGATTGGAGGCATGGGGATTATCCTCTTTACATTGGCAGTAATACCCATGTTAAATCACTCGGGTGGTATGCAGATGTTTAATGCAGAAGTGACAGGTGTTACTCGCGACAAATTGAGCCCTCGTATTAGTCAAACAGCCAAAGGGCTATGGCTTGTATATATAATTCTTACATTTATCTTGTGTGCTTTATTGTGGCTTGGTCCAATGAACTTGTTTGATAGTATATGCCATGCATTTAGCACAATGTCAACAGGTGGATTTTCTACTCGCACCGAGAGTATTGGTGCATGGGATACGGTATATGTAAAGTCGGTTCTTACTCTATTTATGTTCTTGGGTGGGGTAAACTTTGCGCTTTTATTCCGTGCTGCTACAGGTCATGTCGGCGACTTGTGGAAGAGTGAAGTTTTCCGTGCCTATGTGATTATTGTAGGTGTGATGTTGGGCTTGTTTGTGGTAGCAATTGTGGCTAATAACCAAGTGCTTTCGTGGGAGTCGGTTACAATTGACCCATTGTTCCAAATTGTTTCGACAATAACCTCGACAGGGCTTACTATAGGCGACTTTGAAAATTGGGGACCATTTGTTGTTGCATTGACATTTATGTTGATGATGTTTGGAGCTTGTGCGGGTTCAACAAGTGGTGGCGCTAAGATTGACCGCATGCTTTTCTTGATGAAAAACATTCGCAATGAAATATACCGTTCTTTACACCCCAATGCAATATGTTCAGTGCGCATAAATGGTAAGGTGTTATCGGCCGATGTGGTAAATAAAGTAATCGCTTTTTTGTGTATTTATGTGATACTTATTTTGGTGGGTGGTATAGTGCTCACAGCTACAGGTATCCCACTTGTTGATGCCTTCTTTTCGGCATTTTCATGTATAGGTAACACGGGGCTTGGGGCTGGTGTTACTGGTTATGGAGGCTCTTACGACATTATTCCCGATGTAGGCAAATGGGTGTTGTCGCTCTTGATGTTGATGGGGCGTCTTGAACTCTTCACTGTGCTATTGCTTTTCACTCGCACATTCTGGAAGAAATAATCTATAGCATTACAAACAAAATAGGTGGAAATTGTCCTACGACACGATATAAGATGTCGGAGGTGTACTCGCTATATCCCGAGTATAATCTACTGTTGCTCCAGGTGGCAAGTGTGTCGGAAGTGTAATTGCTTTTGCCATAGTAGATATATTTGCCGTCGAATGTATAGATGATATCGCTTGAAAAACTGCTACGACCTTTGTAAAGAAATTGCCCATTCCAAGTAACAATGATATCGGAACTATACGTACTATTACCTTTATAGAGATACCTGCCGTCCCAAGTATAGATTATATCGCTATTGAAAGTGCTATTGCCACGATATAGGTGTTTGCCGTCCCAGGTGTATAGGCAATCGCTTGAAAATGTGCTATTGCCGCGATAAATTTTAGTTTGTGCCGCAATAGCCATGCAACACGATAATAATACTATTGAGAGTGTGATAAATCTTTGTTTCATAATGCTTTGTTGAATAATATACGCAAAGTAAAAGAATATGTATCACATTTGCAAGAGAGTAGGGTATATAAAAGAAAAACGACCAAACATTTCTGCTTGATCGTATCGAGTAGCGGGAACGAGAGTTGAACTCGTGACCTCCGGGTTATGAATCCGACGCTCTAACCAACTGAGCTATCCCGCCATATTTCCGTTTTGCGAGTGCAAAGATAGTGGTTTTGTTTTATTCTGCCAAATTTTTTGAGCGAAAAGCGAAAATAAATTAGGTTATATCACTTAAAACCTCTGATAAATATAAATTCCTCGCTAATTTGAGCAAAAATATTGATTAAAGAGTTGTAGGCTGAATGTGAAATACAACTATTGTTATAATCTATTTTTTCGTTATCGTTAAAAAGAGTGATGCTGCAAGACACATCGGTAGGCATAAGATTATTACTTGCTGAGGAGAGAGCTTGATTAATAAATGAAGCAACTTCGGCAAGTTGAGTGAATGGAATTTCCCCCTCTTCGCAAGTGTCGGCAGTGGCAAAGCGATAATATGCCCGTGAGGTTGTGAGCATAATGTCGGCTCGAGCAGTGCCTTCGACCGAAAAAGTAGCTGTAATAGAATGATATTGCATATTCTTTTGTATTTAATGCAAAGGTAGTAATAGATTGTGTCATAGAAAAATTTTATAACATTATAGAAAATTTTCATAAACGAAATGTTTGATTTGTTTGTTTATGTATTATCTTTGCACT
>JAFOYQ010000057.1 GCA_017424575.1 Muribaculaceae bacterium | reverse complement strand
CCGTAGCGGCTCATGAACTTATCAACGCGACCAGCTGTGTCAACCAATTTTTGTTTACCAGTGAAGAATGGGTGAGATGAGCTAGTGATTTCAAGTTTTACGAGAGGATAAGTAACGCCATCAACTTCGATTGTATCTTTAGCTGCTACAGTTGAACGAGTGATGAAGATTTCCTCGTTTGACATATCTTTGAATACTACTTCGCGATAATTTGAAGGATGAATGTCTTTTTTCATTTTATTTCTTATTTTTTAATTAATCAAAGTTATTTATAAAGTCACGCTGGTAAGGCGATCATTCGTAATGGCTTGCAAATTTACGCATTATTCTTTGATTGGCAAAGTTATTCTTATTCTTTTTTTTATTTTTTAATGTTAAAGTGGTCTTTTCAAATGTTTTTACTCTATTTTACTATATATAAACACAATGGGGAACTATTTTTAGTCCCCCACTGCTATTGTGATTTAGAATTTATTCTTATTCAAATTCCATCAATGGAGCGTCAGCAGCAACAACCTCGTCGGGTTGAACAAAGATACGTTTCACTGTTACATCTTTTTCAGCCACTACGTCATTTTCCATCTTCATTGCTTCATAAACGAGCAACACACCACCTTTAGCAACTTTGTCGCCAGGTTTTACGTTGATAGAAATTACTTTACCACCCATAGGAGCTTTAAGAACTTCGCCAGTTACAGGAGCATCTGCTTCAGCACCAGCAGTAATATCTTGAGCAGCAGCGTCGGCTGCATCAATAAATTCAACCATTGCTTCGTCGGCATTAACCACTTGGTCAGGATTAACAAGAATGCGTTTGATTACGATATCCTTTTCTGCAACTACATCATTTTCCATCTTCATTGCTTCATAAACAAGGATTACTTCACCTTTAGCAATCTTATCACCTGGTTTAGCTTTGATTGAAACGATGCGACCACCCATAGGAGCTTTCAATACTTCGCCAGTGATAGGAGCAGCTACTTCGGCTGGTTTTTCTTCTACTGGAGCTACAGGTTGAGTAGCTTGGTTTTCTTCCGCACGACGTTTGCGAAGGAATCCGTTAGCCACGTTAGGCAACAATTCAAGAAGCAACATTTCTTCAGTATTTGAAGCCAATTTCACGCCACCAAGTTCTGGAAGTGTTGGATTTTCGGGTTGTTTATATTTTGATACATCATAAGGACGCTCAGTAGCATCGCCAGTGATTTGTTGACGGAATGCAGGGTCAACAGGAACTGGAGTTTTACCATATTCACCTTTAATCAATGAAATAAATTGATTAGAAAGGTTAGAATAGTCGGCATTACCTTTCTTGCGGTCAAGAGCCACAAACACAGCTTGAGAACCTACGATTTGGCTTGTAGGAGTTACCAAAGGCACAAGACCAGCATCGCGACGCACTTTAGGGATTAAGCGCATAGCATCATCGAGCAAGTCTTCGGCTTGAAGTGCTTTAAGTTGAGCAACCATGTTTGAATACATACCACCTGGCACCTCTGCATTTTTAACCAATTCATTTGGTTTTGGGAATCCGAAGTATGCTTCAATAGCGTGACAAGCATTGAGAAGAGCCTCTTCATTGTTAGCTTTAGCAGCAGCAACAGCTTTGTCGAGTTCTGCTTCAATTTCAGCAGGAAGTTTATCGTTAAGTGGATCGAATGGTTTTGGCAACTTACCAAGGTCAAACTCTTTGAGTGATTCACGAGCAGCAAGAAGTTGGTTGCGAATTTGACCAACAGCTTCCATGTTTACATCAACCTCTACACCTAATTTTTGAGCAAAGAGATATACCAATTCGATTGCTGGAGCAGCAGAACCACCACCAAACCACCAAATGTTAGTATCCAGAATGTCAACACCATTGATGATAGCCATCACCGATGATGCAAGACCATAACCAGGAGTACAGTGAGTGTGGAAGTCAACAGGCACTTTCACTGCAGCTTTCAATTTAGAGATAATTGAAGCAGCACGTGAAGGATTAACAAGACCTGCCATATCTTTCAATGTAATGATTTTTGCACCGAGAGCTTCCATCTCTTTTGCTTTACTTACGAAATATTCGTCGGTAAAGATTTTTTCAGGCTCTACAACCTTCACTTCAGCCTTTTTGCCAAACAAACGTGCAAAGAAACCTTGTTTTGGTTGTTCTACTTGAACTGGAGCGTCCTCTTTTGGGTCAACTGTATAACATACAGCACCATCAGGAATACCTCCAAGTTCATTGATAAGACGGATTGATTCTTTTACATTGTCAATATCGTTGAGCGCGTCGAAAATACGCATCACGTTCAAACCATTTTGAATAGCTTCTTTATAGAATCCTTCAAGCACAGTATCGGGATAAGGCACATAACCGAAGAGATTACGGCCACGAGATAATGCTGTAAGTAATGATTTACCCTTCATTACAGCATCAACACTACGCAAACGATTCCATGGTGATTCATCAAGATAACGCATTACAGAGTCAGGCACTGCACCACCCCACACTTCCATAGCATAAAAACCTGCGTTTTCATACAATGGTAATAATTTGTCAATGTTTTCTTGATTAAGACGCGTTGCAAAAAGCGATTGTTGACCATCGCGGAGCGTCAAATCTCTGATTTTTAATTTTCGTGGTTCCATGATCATTAAAATTTTGTATTGGAGCAAAATACTCCTCTAAAATTGGGTTATTTTTGTTATTTATATTAATAACGCAAAGTAATATATTTATTTTGATTTAAGGAAATATTTCCGTAATTTTTTTTTATTCTTGAAAAGAATTAATTTTGTAATAGATTTTCAACCATTAATACTCGACGATAATGTTTAGTTTCTTCAAGAAAAAACAAGAACCACTTCAATTGTGTTTCAATACCGATATACATTGCCATGTCCTACCAGGCATTGACGATGGATCGCCCGATGTGGCAACATCTATTGAATTAATTCAACGCATGAAAAGTTGGGGTATCTCTCGCATTATCGCCACACCTCATGTTACTCAGGCTTCGTTTGAAAACACACCCGAAACAATGGGTAATGCACTTAACGAACTAAAAAAAGAATTGGCCGAGAAGAATATCGATATTGACATAACACATTCTGCCGAATATCGCATTGACGAGTTATTTATGACACATCTTAACGATGGAATAATAACCCCAATGCCTAATAATTATCTCTTAGTTGAAAATTCATTTATTCAAGAGCCTTGGAATCTTGATCAATTGCTTTTTGATTTAAAAGTCAAAGGATATAAACCCATCCTCGCCCACCCCGAACGATATATTTATTATCATAGCAAAAAAGACAGATATAAAGCCATTCACAGCACTGGCACAAAATTACAGTTAAATATATTAAGTATTGCAGGTCATTACGGCAAAGAGGAGAAACAAATTGCAATGGAACTTATCGAAAAAGGATTTGTTGATTTCATAGGCACCGACCTTCACAATCATCGCCATGCCGATGCAATCGAAGCCTACCTTGCGTCTAAAGATTATCGCAAAATCAAAGATCGCCTACATCTACTAAATAACACTATTTAGGTTCTAATTCACATTATAGCATTTCACTATATATCAACAGTTTAAATTGCGAAGCGGCTACTATTGCATGCTCTACAATTTCACTTTTAACGGCTTCATATATTGCCCAATCAGTTGACGCTACATAACAATATATTTGCACTGGTTGCCCCTCTGGAGTTGAATCAAGCAACGTCACAAACAATTGATATTGCTTTGATATCATTGGATGCGAGATAAGATAACTACTTAAATAAGCACGATAGAGGCCTAAATTTGTTTCAGTTGTACCATTTATCCCCGCTAATCCACCTTGATAACTGCGATTATTTTCAACAAAACCCTTTAGCGATGGATATTTTTCTATAATTTCATTCACTAATACTTCATCGCTCTCTACAATAGTTTTCACATCAATAATTACACTTTGTGAAATCAACCACACTTTTGATTCAATCATACCTCGCCAATTTTGAAACGAAGTTGAAACTAATGTATAAGGTGGTAACATGACCAACGTATTATCCCAATTTCGTATCTTTACAACTGTCAATGATACATCTTCAACAACACCATTTGCTATTGTTGATGGCACTACAACCCAATCCCCTACTCGCAACATATCATTTTGAGACAACTGTATCCCCGCTACAAATCCCAAAATACTATCCTTAAAGATTAACATTAATGCAGCAGCAAATGCTCCGAGTCCGGTGAGTAGAGCTGCTGGTGATTTCCCTATAATGTTTGACACCAATATTATCACTATCACAATCCACACTACTCCTTGAGCTACATTTAGGACTCCTCGTAATGGATGATTTTTATCATTCCTACGGCTATCATAACTACACCATAAAAAAGCGAGAATGGCACAAATAGCCACTCCTATTGTGATTGACAAATATATCTTTATCAATGCATCTAAAACTCGCAGAACTAACGAATCATTTGAAATAAATGCAAATGAAACCAACCCCAATAAAATAGTTGGAGGCAGAATATTACATATCTTTGAAAATATTTTTTGCTTGATTAATTCTTTTCCAACCTCAAACTTGCGCAATTTCACTACTCGCTTTATAAAAAAAAGCACAATAACACGCGCTATCCATCCAAGAACTAACGAAATAAGAGCAATTATAATTACATAAATAAGTTCTTCCAAAATAGGATGATTTGATACCCCTATATTTTCAAGAAAACTACTTATCTCACTAACTAACTTCAATGTTGCCTTATGAGTAGGAAATTCTTTCATATTATATACATTTCCCACTAAAACACAATAACTAGTTTTTTAGTTCTACCTAAGTTTCTATATCCTCTATAACACTAAAGCATTATCGCAACTATATAAAAATAAAAAAGCCCCGACTCATTTCTGAATCGAGGCTTTCAGGATAGGGGGCGGTGACCTACTCTCCCACTTTCGCAGTACCATCGGCGCGGTAAGGTTTAACTTCTCTGTTCGGAATGGGAAGAGGTGGAACCCTT
>JAFOYQ010000056.1 GCA_017424575.1 Muribaculaceae bacterium | reverse complement strand
TAAAATTGGCTAAGTTTGTCGACTATCTAAGCGAGCGAGTAGCACCCTCATCAGTAAAAACCTACTGCGCCATGTTTAAATCCGTTCTAAGCCTTTATTCTGACGAAGTAAGCCTACCAACCGACTACGCGAAGATATTGAGTGTAAAAGGCTGTGTGGCGCAAAATACATGGCTCACCGATGACGAGATAAACCGACTTGTCAAAGTAGACACCTATAACGAAAGGGAAGAACTTGTGAAATGGCAATTCATCTTAGGTTGTCTTACAGGAGCAAGACATAGCGACTACTGCGACTTCAATGAAAGCAACATCGTAGGCGAAAAAATAATATATGTGTCAAAGAAAACTCACATCAAAACTGAAGTGCCTCTCTCGCCTCTTGCAATGACCATAATTTGCGAGAAAAAAGCCGTAGGCAAGAAAGTACACGATAGCACCTTCAACACCATTATACGCAAGCTGTGTAGACGAGCAAGCATCTACGATAGAGTTAGGCTGTTCAAAGCAGGAGTAGATGTAGAAGGCGAAAAGTGGGAGTTTATCTCATCGCACACTGCAAGAAGAAGTTTTGCGACAAATGTATATCTACATTGCCGTGATATATTCTTGGTTAGCCGATTGCTTGGTCACTCATCAATTGAAATGACAGCCAAATACATTTGCACTACCGAAATTCCCGAAGAACTCAAATCGTATTTTGCTGAATTTTGAAACTTTTGAAATTTCTGAATTTTCAAAGTTTTGAATTTTGAAAGTTTTAGATTTTCAAACTTTTGAATTTTGTGGATTTTGAAAAATTTGAATTTTGAGATTTTTGAATTTTACGGATTTTGAAACTTTTAGATTTTAGTAAAAAATAAATTGTTGGATTTTGAAACTTTTAGATTTATGCAACATTTTGAAAAACAAATTAGCGAGTATGCCTACCGTACAGGTAAAACAAACGCAGAAGCCATTGCGAGCCTTTTAGACTACATTATTTCTTATTTTGATGTAAATGTATATCTTGGAAATAAAGAACGCCCACAAGACAAAGAATTGTGTAGTTTGATGAGTGAATATTTCCTTTGCCAACAAAGAATGATGCGACACAATAATTGGTTCGATGTTTGGGGTGTTCTATTTGAGAAATTGGTTACAAACGGAGCTAAAGGTCAATTCTTTACTCCACCTTCACTTTGCGACATGATGGCACAAATGCAAATTTCAAAAGATTTGCCAAAGACTCACTCTACACCATTTGGCAAAAGAGTAACAATCAACGATTGCGCTTGTGGTAGTGGTAGAACATTATTGTCGGCACATTGTCAGTTCATGCCTAAAGAGGAAATTAACACACAATCGTGGAAACCTTACCTGTATGCCGATGATGTAGATGGAATGTGTTGCAAGATGTGTGCAGTTAATTTCATGGTTCATGGGTGCTTTGGCGAGGTGAGATTGCATAACACATTAAGCGAGCCTAACAAGTATCACATTCGCTATGTTATCAATGAGGCTATGCACCCATTCCCATCTCCAACACCTTCCATTCGTATATGTTTGCCAAAAGGTTGAAATAATTGGCATTTTATTCTTATTTGTTTGCATATGTGCAAACTTTATCATAACTTCGTAGTGTAATTAATAATCATTTAAATCAAGTGGGGGCAACACTTTAAATTCTGCAAGAAAGAAAATGAAAACTTACACAAGTTTCTACAAGTACCAAGATGCTCTTGCATACGCACAAGAGCAAGTTAAAGACTTTAAAGATGGCTATCTTGAAGATGGCTCGGTAGATTGCGACAAAGTAGATTGCCCAAGAGAAATGGACTCATGGAGTGGCGAAACATCTGCTATTTTTGTATGTAGCGAAGAAAATGGGATTGAAGAAGTAGTTGCTTATTGGGAATAATTATGAAACAAAGATATAGAATACAACATAGCAGAGAAAAAGAAAATTGGTGGGTGCTGACCGACACTAAAAAAGGGATCGTGATTTTATTTGAGGAAGGGAAATTCAACGAAACTCAAAAAATAACCTACCTCAACGATGTAGAAATAAATCCCACTACGATTGCTCACGATTTGAGATTGATGGCTGATTGGTTGGCACAAAATCACTACCATTTAGCAGTTGCCAACACTCAACAAGGTTTTGATAGGGAATATCATCGCAAGGTGGTAGGTGATAGATTGAGAAAATTAAGATTGTCAAAAAATCTCACCATTGACGATGTATCAGATGCGACAGGAATACATCGCACGAACATCTCAAAGATAGAAAACGGCAGATATGCGTTCACCATTGATGCCCTAAATCAACTGCTAAATCTCTATGATTGCAACATGGATTTTGTTAAATTACATTAAATATTTACTAAAGAATTTGGCTATGGGTTTATTTTTGGGTACACTCCTTCAATGTGGCACTTCAAAGATTTGACAGCCAAACACTTTCAAAAACACTAAAATCTCTCCGGGGTCACAAGGGTAACTTTAGGGTTACCCTTTTTTATTGCTTAATTTTCAGCCATTTAACTCCTAACCGACTGAGAAACACACCTATATCCACATTTAGCAACGTACGCAAAACACCCTCAAAAAACCTTAACGGATTTTGCTATTACTGCAAAAATATGTACTTTTGGGTACAATTGTACCCTAATTAAAAAACTATGTACCCAAATTATGGCAGATTATTCTATTTCAATCATTTATGACCGAAGAGGTGTAGCAAGCAAAGAAAAAAATGGAAGTGTGGAAATTTGTGTTTATTCTAAGGGCAAAAAGAAGAGATATGCCACAGGAGTAAATGTTAAAAAAAATGAATGGAAGAATGGCAGAGTGGTAAATCGGCTCGATGCACACAGCTTAAATGAACAAATCGAGCGAAAATACCGAGAAGCGCACGAACTAATGAGCGAATCATCGGGCGAACTATCCATCATCAACCGAGCCACTATGACCGAGCTATCGTTTTGTGATTGGCTCGACAAGGAAGTGGCCGAGCGAACCGACATAACTGAAAGCACAAGAGAACACCATCGAACAATGGCAAGAAAAGTGAGAGAAAGCCGAATATTTGCGACATTCAAGGACTTGACACTCCCTAACATCATTCGCTTTGATGATGCCATTAAAAAGACCTTGTCTAATCCCGAAAGTGTGCGAAACTATCACAAACGATTAAAGCCTTATATTGCAAAAGCACTGCGATTGGAATACATCGGCAAGAATCCTTATGATGGATTTTCTTCGCCAAGAGGAAAGCCGACAACCATTCGCTACATATCACAAGAAGAAAGAACAAGGATAGAAGAACTTGAACTTGATGGGATAATAGCCTTAGTGCGTGATATGTTTATTTTTAGCTGTTATACAGGATTGGCAGATTCTGATTTACGCAAGATAAAGGAGAGTGATATAATTACTGAAGGTGGAGAGCAATTCATCATTGACAAGCGAATGAAAACAGGTTCGCAATATAAATTAATGCTACTACCGAAAGCAAAGGAGATATTGAAAAAATATAACTTCAATCTTGATCTAGCAACTAATCAACAATGCAATCAGCATTTGAAAACCATTCAAGCAATGGCAAATATAAAAACCAAACTAACAATGCACGTTGGTAGGCATACCTTTGCTACATGGGCATTGAAAAAAGGAGTGCCGATAGAAATTGTATCAAAGATGCTTGCTCACGCAGATATTCAGACTACTCAAATTTATGCTAAAGTCTTGCAAGAAGAAGTGACTAAAGGATTTGAATTGCTAAAGTCTAAATTGGGAAATTCTTGAATTTTCAAAGTTTTGAAAATCGGTAGATAACTAAATCGCGAATTTTGAAACTTTTGAATGGATTTTGAAACTTTTGGATTATTTTTGTCGGTGTAAGTATTAGGATTTTTTTCATAAAGTATTTTGTTTAAGGTTAAAACCAAGAACGCCCTACCTCGTGATGAAGTGGGGCGATTTTGTATTGTGTTGAAACACAACTTTGCCATTAAAGAAATAATGGCGAGTTATAATGCAAAGTTAATCTTTTTTCTTGATTAATTCTTTTAAGTTGCGAGAAATATTGACTAAAACCTTGAATAAGGGAATTAGTATTGCAAAATTTATCACGACTACGACAATCATTGCTATTGAAATCGCAATTAAAATATCGTTTTTAATAGATAAGGCTATTCCAAATAATAATGCACCAATCGCCAACATTCCCCATTTTGCAAATTTAGTATTTTCCAATAGCTGATTTTCACAATCATCGTCTTTTGGAATATAGTATTTAGGAGTTATAGCTCTTTTACCTCCTGTAAGAAAATCTTCTAAATTACTCATGATATATCTTTTTATTGTTATTAATTAAGCACATATCCAACAAAACAAATAAAATCTTAATCTTGTTCATAGTTTTACAATGTTTAATATGGTTAGTTAAATAAAGTTTTAATTTTCGGTTTTTGTAATCATTTTGTAATAGAATTATGTTTTAGTGGAAAATTCCTACACCAACTAAAACTAACTCAAAATGGCATCATTCGTATTTGCGAGAATGACCAACAACAATGGCAAATCTCATATCATCGACAATTTCAATTTTGAAAGGTTCGTATTTGTCGTTAAGGCTCTCGCAGATGATACAAGTTTCTTGAACTTTGATTTGCTTGACAACTGCACCTTCGGGAGTATCAACAATGTAAAATCTATTTGGGCGAGAGATAACAGTGTTCAAGCCACACCATCGGCAATAGAGGGTATCTCCATTTTGTATGCTAGGTTCCATGCTATCTCCTCTCGCATCTATGGTAAAGTCATAATGAGCAAATGCAGAGATTGTAGGGAGTTTCTCACATTCTTCAAGGGTAACACTACCGAGAGCCGTAGCAATACCTCCCGCACTCGCTTCAAATGGAATGTGTGGTTTTCCGTTTTGCTTTTCCACCTCGCCAATTCCTTCAAGAAGATAGTCCTTGTTGAGTACATCGGGAAAGGCATCTGCGACTTTTGTAAGAAATCCTTTGGTAAGTACTCGCCCATTATTATTGAGGGCATTATATAATGCAGGTCTTTGAACACCTATCTCATCGGCAAATTGTTGCTTATTATGCACCAATCCTCTATCTAATAGCAAGTTATATGCTTTCAATAGCCTTTCTTGAAGAATACTCCTATCTACCATAATGTTAAAAAACTATAATGTTATATATTTTCCTATCACATTATTTTGATGTTATATATTTTCCTACTACATTTGCATAGTCAATTTCAAACATAGAAATTCAATATTGAAATTAGCAACAAATATATAAAGAAATAATCAAAAATGCAAAACGAAAAATTCAGAAGAAAACCCAATATTCAACACCAAGATGTAAATATTCTAAAGGTGTTGAGAAAAATGAAAATCGGGGTTATCAAGCATTTCCATGCAAGAAACATCGAGGAGCTAACTTGGGTGAGAAATAGAATCGCCTACCTCAATGCAAGGGAAGGTCGATGGTCATCTGAATACAACAAAGATGGCAAGTACATAACCGTAACACGAATCGTATAATGACAATCTCAGTAACTCACGCGAAGAAGATGTTAGCCACTACTCGCAGACAAAAAGAATTGCTATTAAGTCAAGTGGCTGAATTGGATTCACAAGAACGTATTCTTGTGGAAGTGATAAATAGTGTAATACCTACCTACACTATGCGTGACTTCTGCCAAAAATACGGCATCGTTAAAAAGACTGCCGACTCTTGGTGGCAAAGAGGTGAGTTAGTCGGAGTGAAAAACGGAGGTCGCATCGTGCTTAACAAAGACTATGCTGACGAGTTTGCAAAACGAAAAGGATATAAATCAAATGATGAAGCTTAGTTCTGAATTAAAAAACCACATTCAAGAAAAAATGTGGTACGAAGTGAGGAGCAGAGCATATTTCTCCGATGACAGTGTGCGAAACAATCACATAGTCGTAGAATGGGGTGGCTTAGTGTACGACATCTACTACAATGCAGAGCTTGGGATATCGGGCAATGCTTGGGACTATGATATAGATTGGGTATTGATTAAAGATGTTGAGTGTTCAGTATCGGCTAAGCATGGTGAAGATGATGAAGAAATTTGCTCAAAGTTAGCAGATTTGGTTTGCGAGAGTTTTGATTTTTTAGAATTGGAAAATTGGTAATTATGGGAAAATTAGAAGCATTTTTTAATCTTTTGATTGCGATTTTCGCAATGTGTGTATTTACCTTCAATGGCATCAGAGCAATAGGACAATGCGACATAGTAATTATAGGATTGTTCGGTGCTTTGGTCGCAATCTCAGCCGTATGGGCAAGATGGTCATGGAAAGACTTGAAGAAGTCTTGATTGATAGGCGAGGACAGGTGATAGTTAATTGATTTAGGGTTTAATTATTTAGTTTAGTTTGATTAGTATGGGGTTCAATTCCCCACCTCGCCACTCAGCCGAAAGGCAACACGAAAATTGACATTTTGGGTAATTCTTCTCGCAAGGCATAAGATATAGTAGCAGAAATGCCGTGACCTATATCAAGATGTAGAGAAGTTGTGTTATGGCACTCGCATAGAGCAAGAGAGAGTGCCGTTGTGGTCACCCATCAGAGAGTGACATTAAATGTTCCCTATCAAGGTTATCTTGATAGATTCTTGACAATGGCTTTTCATGCCACAACTATATAGAGCATCGTAGGCTATGCAACGAAATGTTCGGCTGATATGGGTAAATGGAAGTTCGACTCTTCCCGATGCTCCTACTTTATTTTGTTTTTTGCCTAATGCTTGCCGATGGGTTGTGTCGGCTGTAAAGATAAGACAACCACCCTCACTATTGTATATTCCCTGAGGCTTAGGACGAAACAAGCGAAACTACCTCCCCCACCATTTGCTCCGTGGCTCAACTGAGATAAAGGAGCGAGTAAAACCTGAGATAGAAGAGGGGAGGTATTTTTTTCAGGAATACATTTATTGACTGATTACTAACTAACAATGCCGTTGTAAAAGGAGCAACGTGGGG
>JAFOYQ010000055.1 GCA_017424575.1 Muribaculaceae bacterium | reverse complement strand
GTTTGCAACTCTTTACAACACTTATTCATTCTTTGCACTTTATGCGAATGTTGACGGATTTGACAATAGCCAACCACAAGTAGCATTGGAAAATCGTCCAGAAATCGACCGTTGGATCATCTCACTTCTCAATACACTTGTAAAAGATGTAGATGAAGCACTCAATGACTACGAACCAACAAAAGCCGCTCGCGCTATCAATGACTTTGTTAATGACAACTTGAGTAACTGGTATGTGCGCTTGAACCGCAAACGTTTCTGGGGTGGCGAAATGAACGAAGATAAACTCTCGGCTTATCAAACACTCTATACTTGCCTTGAAACAATTGCTAAACTTATCGCTCCAATCTCTCCATTCTATGCCGATAAGTTATATCAAGATCTCGCTGGCGCTGGTTCAGTACATTTAGCATTGTTCCCTGAAGTTAACGAAAATGCGATCGATAAGACACTCGAAAATCGCATGAATATTGCTCAAGTGATTACTTCAATGGTATTATCATTACGTCGCAAGGTAAACATCAAAGTGCGTCAACCACTTTCTACATTGATGATTCCTGTAATGGATGATGCTCAACGCGAAGCGATTGAATCAATGAGCGAACTCATTCTCAACGAAGTGAATGTTAAGAACTTCAAGTTTGTTGACAATGAGGCTGGAGTGCTTGTAAAACGCGTTAAACCAGATTTCAAAAAACTCGGTCCAAAATTTGGCAAAACAATGAAAGCTGTTGCCGCTGCTATTACATCAATGAGCCAACAAGAAATTGCTTCACTTGAAAAGAATGGCAGTATCACACTCAATGTAGATGGCAACGACGCTGTGATAGAAGCTATTGACGTAGAAATCATCTCGGAAGACATTCCTGGTTGGTTAGTAGCAAACGAGGGAAATATCACTATCGCTCTTGATGTTACAATCACCGATGACTTGAAACAAGAGGGTATTGCTCGTGATATCGTTAATCGCGTCCAAAATATTCGCAAGAGCCGTGATTATGATATCACCGACAAGATTAATCTCGTGTTTGCTCCAAATGCAGATACCGACGCTGCAATCAACGCATATGGCGAATATATTGCACGTCAAGTGCTTGCTACAAGCATAGTCGTAGGTGACATCACTGGCCTTGATGGCGTAGAAACACTTGAGATTGACGAAATCAAAGTAGATGTAAGCATCACAAAATAAAACATTATAATCTAACCGTAATTAAATACAAAACCATGAGCGAAAAAACAAGATACTCAGATGAAGAACTTCAAGAGTTTAAAGAAATTATACTTAAAAAACTTGAGAAAGCTCAATCTGACTATGAGTTATTAAAATCAAGCATTATGAATACCGATGGCAATGACGTTTCAGACACATCGCCAACATTCAAAGTGCTTGAAGAGGGCGCAAGCACTCTCAGTAAGGAAGAAGCAGGACAACTTGCTCAACGACAAATGAAGTTTATTCAACACCTTAAAAATGCACTTATTCGCATTGAGAATAAGACTTATGGCATTTGTCGCGAAACAGGCAAACTAATCCCCAAAGAGCGACTTCGCGCAGTTCCTCATGCAACATTAGGAATTGACCAAAAGTTAGGAAAGAAATAATTAAATGAAGATTTCAAAAGGACTTCTTGCAACATTAATAATCGTTGGTATAGTTATTCTTGACCAGGTTCTCAAAATCTGGGTCAAGACTAACTTTTACCTCGGTGAAAGTGTCCACATTACCGACTGGTTTCAACTTGTATTTATTGAAAACAATGGTATGGCCTTTGGAATGGAATTAGGGAATAAACTATTCCTAACACTATTCCGCATTGTTGCTGTTTCATTAGGCATTTGGTATATTTCTCGCATTGTTTCACGCAACGACATCCCTAAAGGCTATGTAGCATGTTGCTCACTTATTGCCGCTGGAGCTGCTGGAAATATATTTGACTGCCTATTTTATGGGTTAATATTCAACAATCCATTACCCCCTGAAGTCGCAACGTTCCTACCCGAAGCTGGTGGATATGCTTCTCTGTTTTATGGCAAAGTTGTTGATATGTTTTATTTCCCTCTATTTAGTTTCAATTGGCCTCAATGGATGCCATTTGTTGGAGGAGAACATTTCTTATTCTTTCAGCCCATATTTAATCTTGCCGATGCAGCAATTAGTGTTGGTATCTTCATCTTGATTTTATTCTATTCAAAACATCTATCTTCTCCAAATACCGAAGAGAAATCATCGGAATCTTAAAATATGAATCGAATAAGTCGGGGCATAATATCATTTTTTTGCATTGCAATGCTTTTGACAAGTTGCAATTCAACTCCTGACGAAGTGCTACCTCAAGAAAAAATGGCACAGCTTCTTGCTGACATTCACATAGGGGAGAGTATCGTAGATGCTGAACGCACAAAATTCTATAGCGATTCATTAAAAAAGACCGTTAAACAGTCAATTCTTGTAAAACACAACGTTTCACAAGCGCAACTTGACACATCATTTTCGTGGTATGGGCATCATATTGAAGAATATATCGCAGTATATGACCGAGTAATTGAAATTTTGGATGACGAAATTAACGAATATGGCTCATTAACCGATGAGTTGGCAAGTGTTACTCTCGATGGAGACTCAGTAGATACTTGGAAAGGTGTGTCTCACTACAAATTTACCAAGAATTCGCCATCTCAATTTCTATCGTTTAACCAACCAAAGGATTACACCTGGAAAAATGGGGATTTTTATACTTGGAAAATTAAGGTTGGCAATAAATTATCACAAATCAAGTGGAGTATCGCTGCGGACTATAGCGATGGAAGTTCTGAATTTATTAATAGCACTGCGACCAACGAAGGTTGGAACGAAATTCAGCTCGTTTCAGATTCAACAAAAACTCTAAATAGAGTATATGGATACATCTATATCACACCTAATGATTCTGAAAACGTGTATATCGATAGCATTTCGTTGATACGCAAACGATGTGATAAGATTGTTTATCGCCAACGCTTTGTTCAAAAAACATTTGACATCGAGAACAAAGCTTCAGAGAATGCAGACAATGAAGATGTGGAGACTAACACCAACACTGATTCTCATACACCAAAAACATTAACCGGAAAGTCATTTAAGCAACATACGTTACCCCTTCATGGCAACTAATTTATCAGTGCTCCCACTTGCAATCATTTATAATGGGGCAGTGTATCGCAACCATATTTTAAGACTCAACAACAAACAAATATCCTTTACTCCATTTGACGTGGAATGTGAGGCAACGCGATTTATTTCTTCTTTTTTATTAGTTGCAAATAACAACGTTATTTCCCACCTAAAAAATCTGCCATTAGTGGGAGAGAGGTATGCTCGCGTTTCAGAATTAGTAGAATATCTCAGTTCACACAACCTATTTGCTACAAACGACGAAGAGCCTACACTTATCAGTGTAAGCCCTTCAGGTTATCATATTTTTGAATGATTATTGATTAATCATTCCTACTATGTCATTGATATCACTAATGCCATGACGTTGGCAATAGTCCTCCATATAATCTATAATTTTCATTGTAACTGATGGATCAACAAAGTTAGCAGTACCCACTTGAATTGCTCTTGCTCCTGCAAGCATGAATTCAATAGCATCACGACCATTCATAATACCACCAAGACCAACAACTGGAATATTCACAGCTTTTGCGACTTGCCATACCATACGTACAGCGACTGGGCGTACAGCTGGGCCCGATAATCCTCCTGTAATCGTAGAGAGATATGGACGTTGACGTTCTACATCGATGGCCATTCCAAGCAATGTATTAATCAACGATACTGCATCAGCCCCCTCAGCTTCAACAGCACGTGCAATTTCAGTAATATCGGTAACATTGGGAGAAAGTTTGATAATTACGGTCTTGGGAAATGCCTTACGAACAGCTCGAGCGACTTGAGCAGCGCCATCAGCAGTTGTACCAAATGCCATACCACCTTGCTTAACATTAGGGCAAGATATATTTACTTCTATAGCATTGATTTTATCAAGAGGTGTAAGCTTTTCACACACTGCCACATAATCATCAATCGTAGCCCCTGAAACATTTACAATCACATTAGAGTCCACATCTTTAATGCGAGGATAAATATTATCAATAAAGTAATCTACACCTTTATTTTGCAATCCCACAGCATTAAGCATACCTGATGGTGTTTCGGCCATACGAGGATAAGGATTTCCTTCACGATGATTGATTGTTGTACCTTTTATGACAAATCCACCAAGACGATTCAAATCAATAAAATCAGCAAACTCTTCGCCATAACCAAATGTTCCCGATGCAGTCAAAACTGGATTTTTTAAGTTTAGACCACCTATGTTTACACCTAATTTTACCATGTCAATTCATTTATATTAAACACCGGACCCTCGGTGCATACACATACATTTCCTTTAACTGTATTCTCTACACAACATAGACAAGCTCCAAGACCACAAGCCATCATATTCTCTAATGACACTTCACAATCGATAGCGTTCTCTTTTGCCACTTTAGCGATGGCTTTCATCATTGGAGCAGGTCCACAGCAATATATTTTATCAATTTTAGACGCGAGTACAGCATTAGTTGTTACCAATCCCTTTTCACCCATAGTGCCATCTTCGGTTGAAACATACACCTTTCCTATTTTTTCAAATTCTTCAAGTTGTAGTACATCTTTTGCCGAACGAGCACCAATTAGGAATTGAGGCGTAAATCCTTTTGCTTTGAGTTGAGCTCCCCAATAAAGCATTGGTGCAACACCTACACCTCCACCCACGAGCAAAATTTTATCATTCACACTAAATGGCATACCAAATGAATTACCCAATGGCAATACTACATTTACATTATCATCGGCTTTTAGCGCCATCAATGCACGAGTTCCTTCACCAGCATTTCGCACCAATAGCCACAAATGATTGTTATCTCTATCAACATTGTTTATTGATATCGGACGGCGCAAGAAAGTAGTTTTAGAACCATCTACCGCAACTTGAACAAATTGCCCTGGCAACATCTCAGGAAGGGGAGAGCCATCAATAGGGGTCATGATAAGAAGCGTATACAATTCGTGGATTCTACGATTCTCCACGACTTTTAAATCTATAATATATTTCTTCATAACATTGTTGTTATTGTAACTAATCATAATATACTTACAAAGATAATCCTTAATATCCATAAATCATAACCGAAAGCTATTTAATTTAACTAAATTAAAACGCCATCTCGAATTTTCTTCAAAATGGCGTTTCTGAGTTAACTATACGACAATTATAGCGAATTAAGATTAGATATTATTCTTTTGAGGCACGAAAATCTCATAACTATTATCGTTGTAGAATACTCGGATTTCAATAACTTGTTTAGTAGGAGAGGTATTTATTGATAAAACTGGTTTATCAACTACTTTAGATGTACTAATCATTGATTGGTCATCTTTATACTCAACATTTTTAATATTTCGCTGCTGATTTTTAGATTGAAATTTATCTGGTGTAGATTCTATAATAGGTGTTTCAAAATCTAAACGCCCCATAACATCCTCATCTACTGACGAATTGCTGCTATCAAAATCGATATTATCACCTTTTTTAGGCTCTGAGATTTGAATATTTGCATCGACAAACATATCTCCTTCACCAAACATCAACCACAAAACAGATAATTGAGGATAGGCATCATGTATCTTACCAATAAGCTCATCACTAATCTTCTTATTTCTACCATTCAAAATTTGAGAAATGGTAGGGCGAGGAATACGGCAAGTATCAGCAAATTGAGAATTTGCAATATTTAATGCGCTCATAAACGCTTTTAATCGAGTTACAATATCCATCTTTAATTTTGTTTTGTAATTATTTAGCTATGCAAATGTAACTACATTTGTTGAAAAAACCAAATTTTCAAATGTAAAAACCAATAAAAACATGTGTTTACTTATAAAAACATCAGTAGAGTGGGGCAGCAATTACCACTTAAATCACATTAATGTTTAACTTTAACGCATCTTACGCATTTTGTTATATATCAGCAACTTATCGTTGCAAATTAACCCAACTCACGCCATACGCCCACAATATCTAATCCAATACTTTAATGTTAGAGCATTAATACGCTGAAAATGTATAAATTATGTATTAGTGTAAAAATATCTTAACGCTCTAAATTGCTATTTGTAATCATATTCATAGCTATTAGTTGCAGATTTAATCTTTTACGATTGGAAATTGACCGTCGCAACACAATACGATTATTGAAAATCCTTAATAAATTTTCCAACCATCAAGTTTACGATTTCAATTTGGAATTTCACACAGAGTTTACCATTTTGTACTACTCTCGAGTTTACAAATTGCAATACATGTGAGGTAACTAAAAATTTTAAGAATTTACATATCATTATACTGTTGATTTCAAATTTCAAAATCTCAAGAGGTTAATTTTACCTATACGGCCGGAATTATTTCATATAATATGCTATGCTTCAAAAATATATCATAACAATCGAGTCCAAATAGATCAACCATAAATTAGCTACGGAAAATTTTATTTATGCTTAAAAATAAACAACCTAGACATCCTATAAGAATTAATTGTCAAAATCTCCACACAATATGAATACAACACGAGAAAAATTGGGACAACCAAGCTATTTCATCAGAAGCATGCACAAGAAAATATTCTCAATGATTATCCTTCGATAAATAATGAAATTGCGTATAGGATTGAATAATCGAGGTTCGCTCACTTAGAATCTTAAACAACTCAGCTGATCAATGATAATTACACAGAAAATCTAAACCATATATAACAACATGAAATTTCCTTAGAGCAATAAATAAAACAAGTAGAGCACCTACCTTAATTTCTAATTTGCATTAGGGGAGACGATAATCAACACCTCACACATATTATTTAACATAATGTATATTATGGGCAAATAGTGTGTTATTTTTTAATATTCTATTTAACATTATATTTGTTATGCTACACTAATTTTTTGGGGACTGATAGTTTTGTTGAGGAATATATGTATTTCATAGTAAAAAATTAGGAGTTAAAAATATTATTATTAATGCAACATCGCAGACTTTTCACTACAAAGATACAATCATATAAATGTAAAAGTCTGCGATGTTGCAAAAAAATATTCAAATAATCATTATTATTGTTTGCCGATTTTATTGATTCGAATCGTCTTGGTGGATTTGTCATAAATTCATGGATTATATTCTTCGTGCGAAATTACGGTATCATAAAGACCAATGCTCTTGCCTTCATGACGATTGATACCTATATACTCCAAGCTGGCATCTTCATATCGTTTGAATTTATAGATAGCATCATTAATTCATTAATGCACTATTTGAGAGCATAATCATTTAATCAAAGAAAAAAACATTAAACTGGACAGAATTTCTGATTCCAGTTCATAGACCTGAGAATGCCCACTAACATGCACATAAGTCTCATTCATATACATAGACCGCAGCCGTTTAACGACTTATTGGTGATTGCACCCTAAAAGTTATGTATTCCTTTCTTATTTTAATAGTGTGTATTTATTTTTTCGATTATTATTTGTAATTTTGCAAGTGTAATATATTGCAGATGAAGAAGTATTTATCGGGCATATCGGTTGTTGTGATACTGATGATTGTGTTGAGTTCAATCATTCAGTTTCATCACCATGATGATAACGGCAATATTATTTTTGCTGTTAGTGCTTTATGTCATCATGAAAACAATGACGAAGAACATGAGCATAGTGGTATATTAGCAGGTTGCTGCCATTGCGAACATGATGAACACAATTGTGGTACTGGCAACGAATGTTCTGCTCATCTTGGTGATTATCAGGCAACAAAGCAAACCTCTATCACGATTGACAGCCACCCTACTCTACTTTTATTTGCTATATTATGCGAATCTAATATTAACACATATCACACACTCTATACATCTGATAATAAACTAATTGACAAATCACTCAAGATTCAAAACGGAGTTACATCGTCAATTGGATTAAGAGCTCCACCCTATTGCTAATCTTCTATCTTTAAGCAATTTACGTCAGCAAACTCATTGCTGACTATAATGAATAATTTATATTTAGCAATTTAAATCACAAAACAGATGAAAAAATTATGGCACAGTATAGCAATATGCTCTACTTTACTCATTTATATTAGCTCTTGTACTCCATCGGCTAAAGATGATGGATTGGGGCACAATCATGACCACGGCAGTCATGGCGGAGGAAATCATGGGGGTGAGATAGTACTCTCAACAGAGCAAGCACAGAAATTTGGAGTATACAGCCAAATGGTAAAGCCTCGAGATTTCAACAATATCATAAAGGTTTCAGGACAAATTGAATCGGCACCAACCGAACAATCAATTGTAGCTGCAACGGCTCCTGGGATTGTAAAATACACACCAGGAATCGTTGAGGGAAAAATTGTATCAAAAGGTGCAATTATTGCCCGCATCTCTTCAAAAAGCATAGCAGGAGGCGATCCTAACGAAAGCGCTCGTATAGCAGTAGATGCGACAAAACGCGAACTAGATCGTTTAACCCCTCTTCACGAAGATGGAATCGTATCAACAAAAGAATATAATGCTGCAAAGCAAGCTTATGAGGAAGCATGTGCGGCTTATTCAGGAACACCAACTGGTGGTGCAGCAAAAGCTTCTACTTCGGGGGCTATCACACAATTGTTAGTAAAAGAGGGGGAATATGTAGCAACAGGGCAACCAATTGCTGTTATTTCGGGAACAACTCGCCTAACTTTGCGCGCTGATCTTCCTGAAAAATATTATAACCAACTTGCTACTATTACTACTGCAAGTTTCAAACCCTCTTATTCAAATGAAGTAATTCAGTTGAGTGAGGTGAATGGAAAATTAGTGTCGGTGCCAACAACTGCGACTGCTCAACAAACTGGATATATCCCTATTCACTTCTCTTTTGACAATAATGGTTCTGCAATACCTGGTGCATTTGTGGAGGTGTATCTTATTGGTAACACTAAACCAAACGCAATAGTATTGCCCGTTGATGCAATAAGCGAACAACAAGGGAAATACTATGTATATATAAAACTTGATGATGAATGTTACGAAAAACGATTAGTTACAATCGGCAGTTCGAATGGAACTGAGGTGGAAATTTTGAGCGGATTGAGTCGAAAAGATGAAGTTGTTACAAAAGGTGCAATCATCGTTAAGTTGGCAGAATCAAGTGGTGCTGTTCCCGAAGGTCATAGTCATAACCATTAATAATATTAGGCTATGCTAAACAAAATCATTGATTTTTCACTAAAGAATCGATTGACTATATTATTATTGTCGGTCGTAATGATGGTTGCTGGCACAGTAGTGCTTATGCGAACCGAGGTTGATATATTCCCCGACCTCAATGCTCCTACTGTTGTAGTGATGACAGAAGCTCCAGGTTTTGCTCCTGAAGAGGTGGAAAAATTAGTATCGTTCCCTATCGAAACGGCGGTTAATGGTGCTACAGATGTGCGCAGAGTGCGTTCATCTTCAGCTACAGGGTTTTCAATCGTGTGGGTAGAATTTGACTGGGGGACAGATGTATATACAGCTCGACAAATTGTATCGGAAAAACTCACAACTATAAATGACCAACTACCTCCTGGAGTAGAAACCCCTACCCTTGGGCCTCAATCGTCTATTCTTGGGGAGATTATGATTATTGGTCTTACTGCCGACTCTACATCTATGAGTGATATTCGTAGCCTCGCTGACCGAGTAATTCGTCCTAGATTGCTCTCAATTGGAGGTGTATCACAAGTGGCAGTGATAGGCGGTGATATCAAAGAATATCAAATACAAATCATGCCTGAGCGTATGCGTCATTTCGAGGTGTCATTAACTGAGGTTATGGAATGTGTTGAAGGCATAAATAACAATGCTACAGGTGGCGTATTGTATGAATTTGGCAACGAATACCTAATTAAAGGGGATGTAAATACGACATCGACCGATGATATTGGAAAAACTGTTGTAAGAAGTGATGAAAATGGCACCATACTTATTGAAGATATCGCGACAGTAGCTATTGGGAACAAAATGCCACGATTGGGTGTAGCTTCAGAACGAGCTAATCCAGCAGTGCTTATAACGGTAACAAAACAACCAGCTATTGGAACGATTGAGTTAACTGAAAAGATTGAAGCTGAATTGTCATCTATGGCAAAAAACATGCCTCAAGACTTGAATATTTCTACAAACATTTTCAAGCAAAGTGATTTTATTGATAGTTCAATCAGCAACTTACAACAGTCACTACTTGAAGGTGCTTTATTTGTAGTCATTGTACTATTCTTCTTCTTGATGAATATTCGCACTACAATCATTTCACTTGTAGCGCTTCCATTATCGGTGATTATCGCAGTGTTAGTGCTACATTTCTTCGGCTTTACAATAAACACGATGAGTCTTGGCGGTATTGCAATTGCAATAGGTTCGCTCGTTGATGATGCTATTGTTGATGTTGAAAATGTGTATAAAAGATTGCGAGAAAATCGCTTACTTTCTGAAGATAAGCGCAAATCAGCAATTGCAGTAGTATTTGAGGCGTCAAAAGAGGTTCGCATGCCAATTTTGAACTCGACCCTAATTATCATTGCTAGTTTCTTACCTCTATTCTTTTTAAGTGGGATTGAGGGTAGAATGTTAATTCCTCTTGGTATCTCATTTATTGTAGCGTTAGTGGCATCAACAATAGTGGCTTTGACATTAACACCAGTGCTATGTAGTTACTTATTAGGGACAAAGAACGCAACGACCAAATTGGACAAAGAGCCATGGGTTACTCTGCAACTAAAAACATTATACTCTAAAGGTCTCGAATGGAGTTTAAGTCATAGAAAAGCATTGTTAAGCACTGTTGGTGTATTGTTTATTACAGCAATCATATTATTCTTTACACTTGGGCGAAGTTTCTTGCCTTCATTCAACGAAGGATCTTTTACTGTAAATGTGAGCACACTCCCAGGGATTGCTCTTGATGAGAGTGACAATATTGGTAAAGAAGCTGAGAAAATTTTACTTTCAATTCCTGAAGTTCAAACTGTTGCACGTAAAACTGGTCGAGCCGAACTTGACGAGCACTCTTTTGGGGTTAATTCTTCAGAGATAGAAGCTCCATATAAACTAACAAATCGTACTCGAGGAGAAGTAGTAAAAGAAATCCGCGAAAAATTAGCGACTCTACCTGGCACAAACATTGAGATAGGTCAACCAATCTCTCACCGAATTGATGCGATGCTTTCAGGTACCGAATCACAGATTGCAATTAAGTTGTTTGGCGATGACCTTAATCACCTCTATTCACTCGGCACACAAATAAAGCAAGCAATTAGTGGCGTAGAAGGGATTGTCGATGTAAATATTGAGCAACAAGTAGAACGTCCACAACTCGATATTCGTCCTCGTCGTGAATTATTGGCTAAATATGGCATTACGATAAATCAATTCACACAATTTATTAATGTTGCTTTGGGTGGAGAAGTTGTATCGCAAGTGTATGAACAAGGGCTTCCATTTGACTTAACTGTTAGGCTTGATGATGAACACCGTAATTCAATTGAAAAGATTTCTAACTTAATGATTGATAGCAATCAAGGGAAAATTCCATTGAGTTACGTTGTGGATATTGTTTCAACAAGTGGGCCTAATACCATTAATCGCGAAAATGTAAATCGCAGATTGATTATTTCAGCAAACGTAGCCGACCGCGATTTGCGAGGAGCAGTTAATGACATACAACAACAAATTGAAGAAAAAATTAAATTGCCAGAGAACTATTATATAGTTTATGGAGGTCAATTTGAAAGCGAAGCAGAAGCTTCTCGCACCCTTGCTCTCACTTCGATAGGTGCTTTACTTATTATCTTTATGTTACTATATCAAGAGTTTAAAAACATAAAACAATCCCTTATAATCCTAATTAATATGCCATTAGCTCTTATTGGTGGTATAATAATATTAAGATGCACCTCAGGGGAATTAAACATTCCTGCAATAATTGGTTTTATATCATTATTGGGTATTACTACCCGAAATGGTATGTTGCTTATTTCTCACTACAATACGTTGAAGGAGGAAGGTTTAGGATTAATGGAACAAATAATGAAAGGTTCGGCCGATCGATTGAACCCCATTATCATGACAGCTTTAACATCTGCATTGGCATTGATTCCAATAGCAATGAATGGTGGTGAACCTGGCAACGAGATACAATCTCCCATGGCAATAGTGATTTTAGGGGGATTGTTGTCATCAACCATTTTAAACATTTTTGTAGTTCCAGTAATTTATTACATAACTTCAAATAAATCAGAAAAATGAAACGCATAATTATATTATCAGCAATCATAATCTTAGGCATATCGGTCAACGCAAACGATTTTGATAATGCATTATTTGAGATTGTATCAAATAATCCCACGTTAGTGGCATCTATCGCAGAAAATGAAGCTGAGATTAACGAACTAAAGAGCGAAAACAACCTCCCCGACCCAGAAATTGGATATGAACACAAATGGGGGAAAGAGGGTGCAAAATGGGGCATTGATATAAGTCAAAGTTTTGAATGGCCAGGAGCATACTCTGCGCGTAAAAAAGCAATTAACAGTTCTTCAGAAGCTATCGAATATCTTAATAAGAGTAACTATCTCAATAAATTAGTTGAAATTAAGTTGTTGCTTATTGATATCATAAACCTTCGTAAACAAATCTCGCTTGTATCACAATTAGAGAGCCAAATAGATTCTCTTACACTTAAATATCAGCAAGGAGCAAAACAAGGTGAGGTTACTATTCTTGATATCAATAAATTGAAGATAGAGAAGATTGCATTAACTCGACAAAGCAAAGAACTTAGAAATCAGTTAAACAATTTTGAGTCTACCCTTTTAGTTGAAAATGGAGGCAATGACATCTCTTCAATATTGGCGCATCTAAATTCTTATCCAAAGGAGTCGATTCTTTCTACTGAAAAATATGAAGAATTACTCCGTGAATATGATCCTGAAATTGCTCAATATTCATCAATATCAAAAGCTCAAGAATATAACCATAAAGCATTAAACATGAGCAAATTTCCTGGTTTTTCAATAGGGTATAAACTTGAAAATGAGTTGGGGACATACTTCAATGGTTTCTCTGTTGGGATTTCAATACCTACATTTTCAAAACGCCATAAAAAAGAGTCAATTATAGCAAGCCAAAAAGCGATATCTCTACAAAGTAATGCTTTAGAAATAGAAAAAATAGCACAAATTAATGTGCTCCGCACAAATGCAATCTCGTTATTTGAAGAGATGGAAGAGTATCGCCCTACTCTCGAAGATACTAATAATATTGAATTATTAAAGAAAGCTCTTGATGGTGGTCAAATCAATCTTATTACTTATATTCAAGAGGTTAACTTCTTCTTAGAAGCTCAACAAAACTTTATTGATATAGAATATCGCTATCATCAAACATTAGCTTCACTTAATAAATACACTTTATTGCAGAAATAATATATCTATACAATTGAACTATTATTGTCGTGAAGTGTTTTATGTGTAAAGTAACACTAAAACCTTCACGACAATGTTATATACACTTCCAAGTCTTCCATATGCTGATGATGCTTTAGAACCAGCAATTAGCAAGAAAACTGTTGAATTTCATTATGGCAAACACGAAAAAGCCTATATTGAAAACCTTAACAATTTAATACAAAATACCGATAAATGCGATTTACCTTTAGAGGAAATAATTTTAAGTTCATCGGGTGCATTATTCAATAATGCATCTCAAGCATGGAATCATATATTTTATTTCTTTTCATTTTCTCCTGATGGAGGCGGAGAGCCCAAAGGGGAATTGCGACAAGCCATCGATAGACAATTTGGCTCCTTTGAGTTGTTCAAAAAACAATTTACCGAAGCTGGAATAAAATTATTTGGTTCGGGTTGGGTGTGGCTTTCATGTGATAATGAAGGGAATTTATTTATAACTCAAGGTTCTAATGCCTCAAACCCGATGACTGAGGGGTTAACTCCCCTATTAGTATTTGATGTGTGGGAACACGCCTATTATCTCGATTATCAAAATCGCAGAGCCGATGCTCTTAATGCTCTTTGGAATATTATTGATTGGGATATCGTTGAAAGTAGGTTCTAACAATAGCCATTTTCTCATCTTTATTATATCAATAGCACTTAATGCATAAGCGAATCGGGTGGACCTCGTGAGAAGTCCACCCGATAATTTTTATTATGGTTTTGTATTTTCTAAAATCTTAAAATTGGAAATATATAAATGGAGAAACCTCTTCACTCATAAATTGGACTACTAATTGCACAACTACGACAAAAATTATGAGTTTTATAATCCAAGGAGATTTAACAAACCAATCAGACATTACATTATACCATCTACGAGGCAAAGCATGTGAAATTACAATAATTGCCATCATAATCAACCAAATATATCGAACCGAGGCAAAAACAGGGATATAATCGGGACGAAAATCAACGAAAATATTTTGTATAATCAATAATGATTCCTGCCATGAATCGGCACGGAAAAATACCCACAACAATGATACAATTGTCATTGTTATCATCCATGAAATGGCCTTAACAAACCAATTGTTAGGAATTTTATCCAATAATGGACGGAATGCTTTATGAATAGCAAGACCAACACCATGCATCGCGCCCCAAAATACGAACTTCCAATCAGCACCATGCCACAACCCTCCAATAAGCATAGTCAAGAAATTGTTAACATAAGTGCGGAATGTACCCTTACGATTACCTCCAAGTGGAATGTAAATATAATCACGCAACCATGAAGATAATGAAATATGCCAATTGTGCCAGAACTCCGTTAAATTGTGAGATTTATATGGGAAATTAAAGTTAGGGCACAATTTGAATCCCATTATCAATGCAATACCAATTGCCATATCGGAATAACCCGAGAAATCGCAATATATTTGCATTGTATATCCCACTACTCCCATCAAAGATTCAAAACCGGTATAACCTGTTGGATTTGCAAATATAAGATCGTTATACTGAGCGATATAGTCGGCAATGATTGCTTTTTTAATTACACCTAAAATTATCATCCATAGACCACGATAAACATCCTCGCGAGTAGCGCGAATATTTTGCGTAATTTGTGGCAAGAAATAATCAGCTCTTACAATAGGGCCAGCAACTAATGCTGGGAAGAATGACAAGAAAAATAAATACTCGAGCCAAGTTTTTGTTGCTTGCACCCTACCCTTATATACATCTACAATGTAACTAATAGATTGAAACGTGTAGAAAGAGATACCTACTGGTAGAATTATATCAAGTGGTTGAAAGTTACTTTCTACAACTTGATACCAATTGAATAAGAAGAAGTTGGCATACTTAAAATAGCACAATACGCCAATTGAGGCAACGATAGATAGTGTAACACAAAGCCTCTTTGCTGCATTTGAGTTTAATCGTGTCATAATCCTCGACAACGACCAGTCAAATAGCGATGTACCTACTAATAACAAGAAGAAAAATCCACTTGATTTATAATAGAAATACAAACTAAATGCAACGACAAAGGCAATCATTTGCCAACGGCGCCGTTTTAAGCATGCATATATGGGAATAAACAAAAGGAGTAGCAGCCAAAAAATCCCGCTTGAAAACAACATAGGAACATCCTTTTGATATGTAAGGAGTTCCTGTAGGTTGTGCCAAATATGAGTCAATTCAACCATTAATTTAAGTGTTATTATCTTTTAGGTTGAAGAACGACTACACGCTCAGCTCTAGCTGTTTGTTCTGTTGGAATTTTCATATTCACTACTGGATTAGCACATTTTTCAGGCATCCAACGCATAACGCTATCCATCCACTGAATTGCAGATTTGCGAGTAGGATGTGCTCCGTCTCTCATACGGTCAAACTTCATACCATCTGAAAGGAAGAAATATCCTTCAGGGGTGTTTTCGTCAATGAGTTCGTTAATACCAGTATCGGGTTTCCAGTTGGGAGGACCAATCCAAAGGTATGGAAGGTCGCCTATTTGAGAAATGATATTTTTCACAAATTTATCACGTTTCTCTTTGATATCTCTCACAAATAATTCATTTGCACCGAGACAAATAAATACATAAGTAGGATTAAACTGGGCAATATATTCTTTTAATTTCTCAGTTTCGCCCCAGATTTCAGAAGTAGAGCTATACCAAATTACAGCATATACTTTATGTCCGTTTTCTTTAGCATACGCAGCCAAACGAGGATATAAACCTTCCAACATCGAGTCTCCTATAAACAAGAAAGTTTGAGGAACTGATAATTCATATTTAGGTTTCTTTGCCTCCTCTTCTTTCGCGCGTGCCTCAGCCGCAAGTCGTTCTGCTTCAGCAATCTCTTCAGGCGTTGGACCAGGAGCTTTTGTTAAGCGTTCATACATACCTGTAGTACGTAATTCTATCCCACATATTTTAATTGGCTCCAATATTGACAAAGTAACAAATAATGCAAGCGAAACTGTCAAAATTGACCATGCACCGAAATAAGTATTATTTTTCCGTCTTCCCATATAATATTCAGAAATATTCCACAAAGTTACTACAAAATTCTCAAATAAAAGATTTTTAATGTAACTTTGCGCATATAAATTATCAACAATGAACACATCACTTATTTTATCAATTCTATTACTTATTTGCGTTGCTCTCATTATCAAACTTTTACTTACTCTTAAGTCTCAACGCAGCTCAGAAACTCACCTATCCTCAGAAAAAGCTATTGCTATTAAACAATGTGAAATTCAAGCGCATCAGATCTCCGAACTCAAGTCAGAGATAGAACGCGCCACATCTCAATCCATTAAATTGCGTGAAGAAAATAGCAGGCTGCAAGAACGCATTAAATTTATAGAAGAGGAAAAAGAACGATTAAATCAAGAGAATGAACTTAGATTCAAAAATCTTGCGGGAGAGATATTGCATCATAACACGATTGCATTCAAAGAACAAAACGAAACTCGACTCAATGAAATACTAACACCTCTCAAGGAAAACATCGAACAATTCAAAAAGACAATTAGCGACAGCTATTCTGCCGAATCAAGGGAGCGCTTCTCCCTCCAAGAACGAATTAAAGAGTTAATCGAGCTCAATCAAACAATAGGGAAAGAAGCTAAAGATTTGACTTTAGCATTAAAAGGGAATAGCAAAACACAAGGTGATTGGGGCGAAATGATTCTTGAAAACATCTTAGAGAAATCGGGATTAGAAAAAGGACGAGAATTTCATGTACAAAAAGCTACTTACGACGAGAACGGAAAGAGACTAATCGCTGATGTAGTTATCTGCTATCCCGATGGAAGAAAGGTAATTATTGACTCTAAAGTGTCGTTGAATGCATATATAGATATTGTAAATTGCGATAACCCTAATGATCTCAAGGTGCTTCAAAAAAAACACATTCAATCCATTCGCAATCACATAAACGAGTTAAAGACAAAAAAATATCAAGATTATATCGGAACAGACAAAGCTGAGTTTATAATGATGTTTATTCCTAATGAGGCTGCATACATTTGCGCTATGCAACTTGATTCTACTCTATGGCAAGAAGCATACGACAACCGAGTTTTATTAATATCCCCTACCCACTTAATCTCAGCGCTTAAATTAATAGAGCAACTTTGGCGTCATGATCGTCAAACTAAAAATGCGATTGAAATAGCAACCGAAAGTGGCAAAATGTATGACAAGTTTGTAGGATTTGTGGAAGATATGAAATCCATTGAACGTGCTATTAATAACGCACAAGCAAGTTATAACGGAGCCATGACAAAGCTCAAATATGGACGAGGCAATCTCATTGATAAAGCAACAAAACTTAAAGAAATGGGTGCTAAAGCATCTAAAGCATTGCCACCAAACGAATCATAACAATATGGGAGGATATATTGAAAATTTATATCCTCCCATTTATGCCCTATATACAATTATACTTCAGCGGTAATCTTTCAACATCACCTGCAATTTTTGTCGAGCAAAGAAAATTCGACTCTTCACAGTTCCCAATGGCAGCCCCATTTCCTCAGCAATCTCATTGTACTTATACCCAGCAACATGCATTGAAAATGGGATACGATACTCATCAGCAAACGAATTGATTGCTTCATTAATTTCCTTTGCAGCAAAAGCACCTTCTGGAGTCTCAAAACCAGAATCTTGTGGCAAATTCAAATGGTACAAATCCTCCGTTTGATCAATAATCGTTGACTCTCTCACCACTTTACGATAATTGTTAATAAAAATGTTGCGCATAATCGTAAACACCCATCCCTTAAAGTTCACATTTTCAACATACTTATCCTCATTATCAAGCGCTTTTAGCGTTGTATCTTGAAGTAAATCGTATGCATCGTCTCGATTAGAAGTTAAAATAAATGCAAAATTCAACAAATTGCCTTGCATTGCCATTAATTTAGATTCAAACTTTTTTGAACACATAATAAGAATATTTTAAATAGAAAACAATATAATCACGATGCAAATATACAAATTATTTTATTGTTATTTTTTGTTAAT
>JAFOYQ010000054.1 GCA_017424575.1 Muribaculaceae bacterium | reverse complement strand
TCCCAGTGGAAGTTTACCCCAATGGTCACATCTTCAAGCCAAAAGGAAACTTCATCGTTTGCTGGTTCAAAAAATAGTTCGGTATATTCTTTATTGTTCCAAATAATAGATTTACCATCGGTGGTAGCCACTTGGCTACCACTGACAGTAGTATCTGAAACATGGAAATCACCGTCGAGGATAAATTTTACCTCTGCGGCACTCATGATGCCGACCTTAATTTTGGGTTCTTCCATTAATTATTGTTTTTTACTTAATTTTGTTTACAATTTCTTCAACATCTTTTGCGCTGAGGCAAAGCTCATTAAAGATTACTTTCACCAATTCAGCATCAAGTTTGTTAAAGTCTTTTTCAAGAGGAGTAATGAACACACCACCCATATCTACCGATGCAGGGCTGAGCAACATTTTATCGTCACCTTCAGTTCCATAGAACGATGGACGGTGTTGCTTGCGAGGAATAACAACCAAACGCACACCTGCAGGAGTAGCATAGCAGAGAAGATTCATCATTGGTTCTTTTTCACCTTCGGGAACAGGAATTGCATCATATAGACGGTCAAATAAGCGTTCACCAGCTTGAGGATCATTTGAATCAATAACAAATACATTCAAAGGAAGAGTATCGCACACTGCCAATACAGCATCGCCATCAGTAGCTACAGTCTTGAGTTCAGCACCGTCGAGTGCTTCGCCAATAGTCAAGAAATCGCTATTGCCAGCTTGGAAGTGCATGTGGTCGGGTGCAGAAGCTCCACATTTTGGTCCATTATAGAACACTGTGTACTCATCAAGTTCTTTAGCAAGGCTCATCATGTCGGCAATGCGACCTTTGATAAGTTGATCAACGTGTCCCATATCGGGTATAGTCAAGTGACGAGGGAAGATAGGGAATGGGTTAATCAATACGATATAACCATTGCCCCACTCTATGCCACGTTGCACCGATGGACGGTTTTGAGCACAAAGGAAACATTTACGTTCTGCGAGCGATTTTGCATCAACTTTAGCCGATGATGAAATAATACGTGCAGGATTGAATTGCACTTTGATTTTCATTCCATCAACGTCGAGTTCTTTTACCTTAACGCCTTTGAGCGCTTCAAAATTATCAGCGGCAGTTTGCCATTCAGCAAGCTGCTCACCGATAAATTTGTTTATCATTTCTGAATTTACCACAGTCGTAATGATTATTTATTTTTGTTTAATTCAACACGAGCTTGAAGTTCCCAAGTACGGATACGGTCCTTGTAAAGGTTGTTAGCGTTAGTCTTGTTGATATCCAAAGCGTGGTCAGAGTTGTCTTCCCAACGACGGCAGTAGTAAACTACGTCATAAACGCGACCGATTTGATAGTGACGAGAGAATGCAAGACCAAGAGCATAGTCTTCACCATAGCTTGTGTTAGGTACATTGATTTCACGAAGCATTGGAGTGTAGAATGCACGAGGAGCACCAAGACCATTGATGCGAAGTGCATTGTTACGACCATTTTCTGGAGTCCATTCTTTGTGGTCGATTACGCCGGGAGGAATCATTTGCATATTGATGTCGGTAAGCATATAAGTACCTACTACCATTGAGCAGTTTTGTTCGTAGAATGCTGCAACCATCTTAGCAAGAGTATTTTCATCAGAGTAAACGTCGTCAGAGTCAAGTTGAACTGCGAATTTACCACATTTTGGGTGATTTACACCTGCGTTCCAGCAACCACCGATACCGAGGTCATCACGTTCTGGAATGATGTGGATAAGACGTTCGTCATCTTTGAATTCATCGATAGCTTCAGTTGTTCCATCTGTACTACCATTGTCGATAACGATGAGGTTGAATTTGAAATCAGTTTTTTGAGAAAGAACACTCTTGATAGCATCGCGAACTGTGCGAACACGGTTACGAACTGGAATGATAACAGATGCTTCATATTCAAAGTCACCTTGGTTGAAGTTGATTTCTTCAAATTTTGGTTCAAGGTAACCACCGATTTTTTTGAGGTGGTCGGTACATGCTTGTTCCATTTCAATTTGCACGCCACGGTTTTTAGGATCTACATAACTAAAGTGAGATTCACCTTCAGTAGCAACAGGAAGTGCAATTTCTGTGTAAAGATATTCGTTAATGTGAACAAGATCACCTTGACGAGATACTTTCAAACGAAGGTCATAAAGACCAGCTGCAGTATATTCAACATCAATTTCAGCAGCAGCAGCTTTCAACGCTTTTGTGCAGAAGAAAAGAACTGAACCGAAGTTGAAATCATCGCGAAGTGAACCGAATTGATAATCGATTACTGGAGCGTTAGATTTTTTACCTTCTACAACTTGATAGTTGTCGGCATATACCATAGCTGCTTTTGAGTCAGTAGCAAGACGAACCATACGTTCGAGAGCCAAATAACCCATTACAAGATTGTTATACTTTGTATAAAAAAGTGTGTAATCGCCTTCTGAAGCAGCAGCGATTTTTTTCATGGTAGCTGAGCTGTTAAGTGCATCAATGTTGATTACTTCGCAGCCTTCTACTGCAGCAGCATTAGCATCTGTAGCAAGAAGGAAGATTTTTGATACTAAAGCATTTTGACGAAGGCCGTCAACAGTTGCTTGCACTTGTTGTGCGTCAGCATAAGGGATAAAACAGTTGATAGTTTTCATTGTAAATGTATTAATAAAATGATTTATAATTATTTAAATATTTCGTTTGTTTATTTTCTTTTTTTTGATGTTTTTGTCTCTTTTTTCTCAGCAGGTTTATGCGCTCTATTTTTGAAGAAATCAAGAGTAGATTTCATCAATTCATTACGTTGTTGCTCATCGGTAATAGTCTCAAATGGGAAACCAATCACCACTGTTTGATGAGTTCCGTTATCACTTGCGATACCACTCACAAGATTGTTTTCGCTATAGCGCATAATTGTCGCACCTTTTTTGTCATCAGCAGGATAGAATGAATCGGGTGATTCTACTACATAGCACAATGCATTTAAAGTGTTGTTGAATCTATATTTATTTCGTCCAAACTCTTTGAATCGAGATTGCACACCATAAGCCTCACCTGTAGTACTTGCTTGACCTGTGCGCCACTTAAATCCAAGCACTTCGGCAGCAAACTTTTTACCCATTTCAGCATCTGCCTTAGTTATCAATGGATTGTCCCATATATCAGTTGCCACAAATGCTCCAGTAACCATGATATCTGTACCTTGTTGAGCTATAGTAGTCAATCGATTTTGCAATGCTACAGGGAATGCTTTATATTTTGTGCCATAGCTACCTGTACCCACTTTTATCTCTTTTTGCTTACCTAAAATCAAGTCAACAACTTGAGGTGTATCAGTAGCTTTAGCAAATGCATCGGCACTTGATGAGACAAATGAATATCCAGCATTGGCAATTGCTACGCCATGAGTATATACATAGTCAAATGTATTACCAGCAATTACTTTTGTTTCATAATCGGCTCTACTTGCACCAAATCCTGCTGCATCATCATCCATCCATGGAATTGAACGACGGAATTCGGTTTGCTCGCCAATGTAGTTAATGTCATAAACATAAGGCACTCCATAATCTTTGCGACCGTTGAAGCCTGCGATTTCTCCTGCTTCAAACCAATCGGGAGCCGACACACGAGTAAAGCCATTAACCACAGTTACCATTTTTGCATTTTCTCCTTTATCACACAATGCAAGCACTTCTGATGGGAAGCTTTTCCCTCCTTTATTTGCTGCAATAATGCGATAAGAATGTATATCTTTATCTGAGATATTTACTACCAATTGAGGGTTTTCTACTTGAGCAATTTCTACAAACTCGCCATCATTAATACGCTCTTCAACGATATAGTAGGTTGGATTTGCTGTTGATTCTTGTTGATCAATAGTTGCTTCCCACGACAAGATGTATTTTGCACTACCCTCTTTTGTGATTGCAAACGAATTGATAGGCAATGGTTGAACCACATACTCACGATTGTCGCGATTTGCAATAAATTTAAGCATACCCTTATAGATTGCACGACTCACTGTGAAACGGAATGAAGGATCAAGACCATACTTCATGTCGGCAAAGTTTTGGTGCGACAAGAGTTCGAGCAATAAAGCAGGAACTTGAGGCACACGCGCTTCATAATATGTTTTATCCCACATAGCACGGCGAGTCCAACGTGGTTCATAACTAGCTCTAATATCATTAACGATAGCAGTAGCAATGCTGTCGGTCAACATGCGTGAAGCATATCGAGGAGTTCCATTAGCATAATTACCACCATTTTCGCTATAGTAGATTGAAAGCGTACCGATGATTGAGTCGTTCATCGTTGTGCCAGCATCGGTGTGGAATGCGAGCGATAAATCAATAGGGATATTCAATCCTTTGTAATTAGGCAACATAGAAGAGCCACCCATCATATAGTTAACCCACATACCGCGAGCCTTATAGTCGTCGGTGTAGTCATTAACATTATTTGATGGTGAATAAATTGAATCGGGAACTCCTGCCCATTGCATCCAGTAGCGAGCCGCTTCAGTAAATCGAGGATAACCACTCTCAACATATTCATAGTCGAGCCCAGGTTCACCTTCTTCTACTTTGCGAGCCACATTACCCATGCCTCCACCCACTTTCACTGCGTCGGCAGTCACTACGCTTCCTGCATCAGATGAAGTGTTGACAAGTTCAATCACAGGCTTACCCTCGCCATCAACATCAAAGGGGAAATGGCCAAGATAAATCCATGTGCCACCACCCATTTGTTGATTGACTTTGAATTCTTTTACACCGCTACGAGAGTGAATACGATAAAGAGCATCGGTAGCACTATTTGGCATAGAAGCGTATGACACATACACTGCATAATTGCCTGCTTCAGGAAGTTGAGGCAACCATTTTGCCACTGAACTTTTTTCGCCTTGAGCAACGGTTTTCACCATTCTCACACCGCCATCCTTAAATGGATTATCTCCATTTTTTAACACAGCTTTTTTGTAAGCAAAACCGGCTATATTAGCACTCTTCCAAGTCTCTTTTCCCGCAATTTCTTCATAGCGAGATTGCGCCAAATATCCGTCACCATCAACAACAACTTCGTTAACATTAAAGTCGCGTTCGCGAGGACTCAACACATAAGCGCCTGCATTTTCAAGCATTGGCATTAAGAAAGGTATTACATAGCTTTGAGTGTAAAGGTCTTCAACAGTCTCAAAAATACGAGCTCGTTGCCACTCCCATCGGTTGAGCGTAGGCTCAAAATACCACCCGTGACTTTGCCACATAGCAATATTTTTACCATCAAGACCTAATGAAGCATTAACACCCTCTAAAGGTGTAATAAAACGAGTTTTCTCGGTTGGACCATTAATTTCGTCGTAAGATACTAATAAATAATCGTCGATATTGTGTTTTCCAGCAAATATTTCTACTTTATATCCAGTGTAATCGCCGTCTAATGATGCCTTTACAGCATCTTTCATATCTTGAAGCATAACAGCATCGATGGTATTATACCCTACCATCTCATTACACTTCACTACTACTTTTTTCTTTGATTTATTGATTTGAACTGATTCTACCTTGATATTTCCTATGTTTGATTGCGCTGGTTGCAATGCATTAAGCGCACCAAGCACATCTTCCTTCACAGTTGCCTGTGAAAAAAGAGACATGCACACCACGATAGAGAGTGCTAAGTATCTAATATTTAGTACTTTCATTATAGGGTTGTCAGATTTCCTTAAATTCTTACGACGATTATCTACAAAGATACTGCAAATATTAAAGAAAATCAACATTATTAAAGGAAAATTTCTTATAATTAAATATTTATTAAGTTTTAACTACAAATTCACTACACGCACAACGAAAAGGGTGCCACTCTTTCGAGCAACACCCTCTTTAAGATATTTTAGATTTCCTAAAATTAGCGGCTGATAGAAACTTTATGTGATGAAGTGCCATCTTCAGTTTCTACTTGCATGATGTAAACACCTTGTGGCAATTCTGAAACATTAAGTTTGTTTGCATTGAATGCTTCAGCAACTTTTTCTCCACGGATATTAAACAATTCGAGTTGTTTAACTGCCGATGGAGCATCTACGTTAAATACATCATTAGCAGGAATTGGGTAGATAGTTACAGCGTCAGCATCTGCAACAACACCTTCTACACCACCCTCTTCAGCTTTACGTTTGATGAGGTTGTCGAGGTAGATTTCACCTTTTTGTGTAATTGGGCTTGTTACTTGTACAATCTTAATATTGCTGAAGTTGTAATCATAACCAGCTTCAAGTGAATTCAAAGTAACTTCTTTGTATTCCCAACCACGGAAGTTAAGGTCACAAAGTTTTTCATATTTTGTGTCAGTACCTTGAGTTACACCCACCCAAAGTTCGTGGTTATTAAAGTCACCATAAACATGAAGACCAAGAACATCACCTTTAGCATAAGTGCGAGATACTGTATCAGGAGCTACATAGTTCCACACAACTTGACAGTCGTGGTTGTCAGCAAAGCTGTAAGCCAAACGAGTAGAAGTTTTATCATATAGATATTTTGCTGTACTCTTAGCTGCAGTTGGTTTTGCAAGGTTGTTTACAGTATAAGTAGTGTCGTAATCAAACAATTTATCAACATTGAATTTTTCAAGGATATCACCCTCTTTTTCACCAGATACGTCTTTAGCAGTAAATGTCAATTCAACATTTTGAACCATTGGAAGATTTTCTTTATCGCGCAATTCACCAGAAACTACTGCACGATAAGTTTCACCTACTACCAAGTCTTTTTGTAACACTACCATTGCATTACAATAACCATTTGACAATTGGTTAAACTTAGTACTACGAGGATTTAGAGCCAATTCACTACCATTCTTGTCGTAAACCTTGATTTGGTTCTTGTAGTCAGAATACTCGATAGTTTTGTCGAAGCGGAATTCAAACACAGGAGCGCTATAGTGTACAGCACCACCATCTGTTGGATAATTGTCGATCATTTCAAGACGGTTACGAGCAAGTGTGCGGAATGTAAATACAAAGTCTTCACCAAGAGTTGGGTCAGCAGTGTATGTATCAGGAGTTTT
>JAFOYQ010000053.1 GCA_017424575.1 Muribaculaceae bacterium | reverse complement strand
GGTGATTACTTTAATGCATCAAGCACATTTTGAGCAGCATTGCTCATTAGGGCACTGTAGATGAGAGAGAAATTGATTTCGGTTTCATTGCCGTCAATATTCTTTTCAATCCAGCGAAAACCATTCATATCTTGCTCTATATAAAGTGCATTAGGACTTGGAGCAGTTGAAGCCATAAAGGATAGTTTAGAACCTATTTCTTCGGTGCTCATCGAGAGCAATAGGTTGCCACGACGAAGCATCATTACACTTTCAAAAAGGTTTTTCAAATCCCACACAGTGTGTTGACACAATCACTGTTTGGTCTTCGCGTAGGCTACCCACCATGATTTTAAGTAACTCTTTCTTGGCGTTGATGTCGAGACCATTAGTGGGTTCGTCGAGAAGGAGTACATCGGTGCCGAGTGCCATCACATAAGCGAGGTTGGCTTTCTTGCGGTTACCCAATGAAAGTGATGAAAATGATTCGTTGCCAGTGAGGTGGAATATCTCGAGGTTTTGACGGAATATTTCTTCGTTGAAAGTGGAGTAGAATTGAGAATGGATTTTAGCAAAATCGTTGATGTTTTTTGCTGGGAATGTAATGTCCTCGGGCATGAAGAACACTTTGCTCATGTCGCATGGCCGACGAAGTGAAATGTCGTTGCCATCGATGCTGCATGAGCCCTCTTTGGCAAATAATAAACCTGCGATTATATGTAGTAAAGTTGTTTTACCTGCACCATTTTCGCCAAGCAACAAGTGTACACCCGCTCCTAAATTAGCATTAATGTTATCGAGTGCTTTATACCCTTTGTTGTAATTGAATGAAAGATTTTTGATGTCAATCATAACTGTATATGTTTAGAATTTGGTTAATTAACTGGAGTAATAGTGTAGCCTGCTTGACGGAGTAGATTCAATACTCCATTTTCGCCTGGGAGGTGTCCTGCTCCAACGCATACAAATACCGATTGTTGTGGGAGGATTGTTTTGAGTTGGCTAACCCAATTCACGTTGCGGTTAGTGAGTATTTCTGCTTCGTCTTTGGGCTCTAATCCAAATTCAGGATCAATCATCATTTGGCGAACTGACTCAATATCTTGTGTCATATATGCATTGTAGAGGTCGAAGCTGAAACTTTTCATTTCGTTTTCTTTGCGAATGGTTTCAAGTAAATCTTCGGCTTGTGCTGAAATTGATTTGCCAAACAGTAGGTTTATTTGAAAATCTACTGTTTCAAATCCGTTTACTTCTTTGCCTGCTTGTGCACCTATTGCTTGAACATGCGTGTCGAGTTGTTGCATAGGGTTGAAGTTAGGAATCACTTGCATATTCATCAATATCATAAGTTGTTGCCCTACTAATGTTGGCATCATTGGCTCAAGCATTGTAAGTGAAGCTTGACCTGCCGAATATTTTTTCAAAACATTGTCAATTGAGTCGTATTGTTCTTTAGTAAACACTTTTGAAAGGGTGCTGTCGGTGGGTGCCATTGCAGCCATCATCATTTTTTGTTGTGTAGCAGGAGAATTCATTTCGCTATGTCCAATTTCGCCATATACAGCATCAACGCTGTTGATAGCAGCGTTAAATCCTTCAATAGAATCAATAATAGAAACAGGAGCGAGGTGATGAGTGCCCATTACATATGAATCGCCTTTTGCGCCGTTGCCACTCACTTTATAAAGTATTTGAGCATTGATGTTTATTGCAGTAAAAAGAACTGTCAAAGATAAAATTATTTTCTTCATTGTTGGTTAATTTTTAAAATGTTAAATAACTGATTTATAAATTATAAGATGTAATTTTAATCTTGGTTTGGAGTTGTAGACATCTACAACATTGCAAATGTAAAAAAGGAATTCTGATATCTTCCAAGTGTTTTGATAAAAAAGTGATTGAGT
>JAFOYQ010000052.1 GCA_017424575.1 Muribaculaceae bacterium | reverse complement strand
GTTATACTGCAGAAACTTGTGTGCGCATTATGAATAGCCTCAGTCAAGACTTGAACGTGATGCGTCAGACAATGTTGTTCGGTGGTTTGGAAAGTATTGCGCGCAATGCTAACCGCCAAAATGCAGACTTGAAATTCTATGAATTCGGTAACTGCTACCATTTTGATGCCGAAAAACGCAAAAATGCTGAGGCTTCATTGGATGGTTATTCAGAAGAATATCACTTGGCATTGTGGATTACTGGTCGTAAAAACGGATTGAATTGGGCTACATCGAATGATAAAGTAAGTTTCTATCAATTGAAAGCATATGTGCAAAATGTGCTTGTGAGAATGGGTATTGACTTGCGCAAAACTCAAATTGCAGAGACAAGCAACGACTTGCTCAGCGAAGCATTGGAAATCAAGACAGTAAGCGGCAAATTGTTGGCAACAATCGGTGTTGTAGCACCAAAACAATTAAAGGCATTCGACATTGAAAATGCTGTTTATTATGCCGACATCCAATGGAAAGCTTGCTTGAAAGAGTTGAATAAACGCAAGATTAGTTATACTGAGATTTCGAAATTCCCTGAAGTTAAACGCGACTTGGCATTGTTGGTTGACAAATCGGTGCGTTTTGCTGAAATTGAAAAAATTGCATTTGACACAGACAAGAAATTGTTGAAGAACGTGACATTGTTTGACGTTTATGAAGGCAAAAACTTGGAGGCAGGCAAAAAATCATACGCTGTAAACTTCACTTTGCAAGACAAAGAAAAAACTCTCACAGACAAACAAATTGACGGAATCATGCAAAAACTCATCAAGAATTTGACTGAGAAATTGGATGCAAAATTGCGTTAATAATTTAATAGGTTAATAATAATGTAGCAATGCATCTTAGTGATAAGATGCATTGTTTTTATATATACTTATTGTATTTTAGTGGGTAGGATGAAGGTAGGGTGAAGGTTGCTTGCACCTTGCTATATAGTATATTTAGAGAAGGGAGGGGGTTATTGTATTTTAAGCGCATTAGTTATTGTACAAAATACGATATATTTTAAAGCGAAAAAAGTATGGATTATTTGACACTGGCAAATATTATAAAAAAGCAATTGGCATTTGAACCAACAAGGCAACAGAATGAGATGATAGATTTGTTGGCTCAGTTTTGTTGCATGCCGACCGAGACAAAGGCTTTTATCTTGAAAGGATTTGCTGGTACGGGAAAGACTTCCATTGTCAGTGGACTGATTATGGCGATGAAGGTGTTGGGGCAAAATACGGTTTTATTGGCTCCTACGGGACGTGCAGCAAAAGTGTTGAGCAACTATTCGAATCATGCGGCATATAGTATTCATAAAGTGATATATAGGCAGAAATCGGCTGGGGATTTTACGTTCAATGTGAATTATAATTCATTCAAAAACACATTATTCATTGTGGATGAGGCTTCGATGATATCAAATCAGAATACGTCGGGAGTGGAATTTGGGTCGGGACGAGTGTTGGATGATTTGATGGAATATGTTTATTCGGGCGATAATTGTTCGATGATTTTGGTAGGAGATACTGCACAATTGC
>JAFOYQ010000051.1 GCA_017424575.1 Muribaculaceae bacterium | reverse complement strand
TCTGTCATTCTGTCAAAAAACAATTGCTCTAACAAAAGGGACAGAAAGACAAAATATTTTTAATTTGTTATTTATACCTATCTATGCGTTAGCTTTATGTTCATTCTGTCATTCTGTCTAAAAAAGAACTGTTGTAAATGAACAAAATAGACAAAAGAACTCAAAAGAGGTGTCTATTATTTATGCTCTTTTTGTCTAAACTCTTACACAGCGACAATGCCTTTAATGTGTGGGTGTGGGTCATAATCTTCGAGGGTAAAGTCTTCGTATTTGAAATCAAAGATGCTTTTTACCTCGGGATTGATAACCATGCGTGGGAGTTTGCGTGGTTCGCGCGAGAGTTGTTCTTGAATTTGCTCAAAGTGATTGTTATAGATGTGAGCATCGCCAAGAGTGTGAACGAAGTCACCCACTTCAAGACCTGTAACTTGTGCTACCATCATAAGCAAAAGTGCGTATGATGCAATGTTGAAGGGCACTCCAAGGAATGTATCGGCACTGCGTTGGTAGAGTTGTAGACTAAGTTTGCCGTCTGCCACGTAGAATTGGAAGAACGCATGGCATGGGGGAAGATTCATATTAGGGAGGTCGGCCACATTCCAAGCACTCACAATGATGCGACGCGAGTCGGGGTTGTTTTTGATAGTTTCGATAACCTCCGAAATTTGATCGATATGCCCTCCTTTATAGTCGGGCCATGAACGCCATTGGTAGCCGTAGATGTGTCCGAGGTCGCCATTTTCGTCGGCCCATTCGTTCCATATTCTCACTCCATTGTCTTGAAGATATTTGGCGTTTGTATCGCCATTTAAGAACCACAACAACTCGTGAATGATTGACTTGAGGTGGAGTTTCTTAGTGGTGAGAAGGGGAAATCCGTCGGCAAGATTGAAACGCATTTGGTAGCCAAACACACTACGTGTGCCAGTGCCAGTGCGATCGCTCTTTTGAGTGCCATTTTCCATTATATGGCTCAATAGGTCGAGATACTGTTTCATGATTAGGGGGACTTTATAATTTTCTACAAAGATAAGATAAAGAATTGAAAATCGTAACTCGTGGGTGGAAAAAAGGTGGCATATATATAAAAAAAGAAGCGCTTCTCTATAAGCGCTTCTTAGTGACCCCGGAGAGACTCGAACTCTCGACCCAATGATTAAGAGTCATTTGCTCTACCAACTGAGCTACGGAGTCATAGCATCTTTCAAATGCGTTGCAAAGTTACTGTTATTTTTTTATTCCACAAAACTTTTATCACGTTTTTTGATGTTCATAGTGTCCATAGTGATGTTAGATACTATGAAGCCTCGCCTTCAATGATGAAAATGGTGAAGTTTACACTGCCGTAGGTGCGGTGTGATGAGAAGTGTGGAAGGTGAGAGAAATCGAAGTTGCGAGAATGCTCAATGATGAAAATTGTGCCAGGTTTGAGCATTTGAGAGTTGAGAATCTTTTCGGGAATCTCTCCAAAACCTTTTAAGTCGTAGGGGGGGTCGGCAAAAATGATATCATATTTTGCCAATGACGATTCTACGAAGCGCAATGCGTCGCCTCGCATAAGATTGAAATTATCGCAACCCAATTGCGCTGCTACTTTTTTCATAAATGCATGTTGGGTAGATGCTTTCTCGACGGCAGTAACTGATGCGCAACCACGCGAAAGAAGTTCAAAACTTATTGCTCCAGTTCCGGCAAAAAGGTCAAGTGCAGTGAGTCCCTCAAAGTCAACCATATTTTCAAGTACGTTGAACAGGTTTTCGCGAGCAAAGTCGGTTGTGGGGCGAGCTGTGATATTTGTGGGTACGTCGAAACGGCGACGGCCATATTTTCCTCGTATTATTCGCATAGTGGCAAAATTATTAGGTCAAATGGAGCATTAAGGGCATCTTTCCCTGCTTTGAACATTGCGGCAGGGAAGATAACTGGCATAACATAGGCGAGGTATTCGCGCAAAGTAGGAGCGATAGTCTCACGCATGGAGTTGTCGCCAGCGATAAAAAGTTCGTCACTTGCTGGGTCAAGTTTTAGCATCTGTCGGCAAGCGAGAATGTAGTACACTGCATCTATAGGCTCGCGAAACTCAAATGTGTTGGCGAGTTGTAGCGAGTCTTTGTTGAATGAAAGTAAGTCAATATGGTTATCATGAATATTTGCATACATTTTCCCAGCATTGCCCAATCGATTTTTGCGATGAAAATATGTGCAAAGCGACGTTAAGTGATGCAATATTCGAGGATTATTGAAGGTGCGACGCAAGAAATTTACTATCTCTTTGTCAACACCCATGAGAATTGTGGCATTAAGGTCGGCAATGTTATTGTCGATAATAGTGCCATCAAAATTAGGGAAAGAGGTTCTAAAAATCTTCTCTTGTGTGTCGCCGTTGTTGATTTCAGAAGGTATGATGGTAAATTTATTAGATTCAATGATGCAATCGACCTTGTCGAAGTCGTTCAACAATAGAGGATTGTCATAAATGACCTCCTCAAGTGCTTTCTGTAGTGATTGAGTGGTTGAATCGAGAGAGATTTCACGATATATAAGGGAGTTATCCTCAACCGAGCAGAATAGCACAATATGCACCTTGTGTTCATTGATGCGCATCGCCAATCGCCACAATCGAGGATTACTTATGAGGTCCTTATCTAGTGCTTGTTGTTGCATAAATGAGAAGATTTATCCTATAATATATTTCTTAAATGGGAGTTTATTTATAGCCCAAATAATGATATATGAAATAATAAATGACAATGTAAATGTGATGAGTATTTCTAATTCAACAGGATTTAATGGATTTTTCTCAAAATATGGAGCGAATACGTCTCGGAGAATGGCGAAATTTACTAAGTATATGCCAAATGTCAATACTGAAATATTGTGCATCGTATTCTCCCAAATTTTGTTTTTGAAGTTGTAGTTTTGTATTAGTACAAACATCAAAATACACATCATTACAGTATGTATTCCTTGATAGTTATATATAATGAGACCATAAGTGTTATAATTGGGGATATTAGCAAAATACACTATGGCAGGGAGGATTGCACACAAAATAATTGTAGCTATTCCCAATAGAAACCATTGTTTAAAAGAAGATAATTTTATAGGATATTTGTGTAGATAGTAACCTAAGACTATGTATCCAAAGTAACCTGAAAATTCAATAAGAGTGTTTGTTTGAACATTCCCAACTAAAGCTATTAAATATGGATAGCACAATGTAATAGCCCAAAACGCAAGGAAGTATTCGCAACGTCGTTTCTCATTTATTCCTATCCAAGAATTAAAGATAGGTAGAAATAAATAGATTCCGATGATTAAATATAAATACCAGCCGTGAGCAAATCCAATAACACATCCAAAAGGAATTTTTACTAAATTCATAATTCCAATTTGAGGAGTGATCTCCCCTAAAAAGAGTGCTATTAATATGTAAATTATAGACCAAGAAATCAATGGATAAACAATGCGAGTGAGTCGTTTGGATATAAACTCTTTAGTAGATAATCGCATAGGAAGGAGTAGCGCCCCACTTACCATAAGAAAAATGCCAATACAAGGGGAACAGAGATAGGATATAATACCATAACTTAAAGCACTAGTCATACCCTCGTGTTGGTGTGGAGAATGTACTAATACAACCATCAAGCAAGCTATAACCCTCAATGTGTCGAGATAAGGCACTCTGTTTTTTTTGATGCTATTAGTTTGTTGCATAAACAATTATCGAATTTGATTTTGGCGTAGGCCTCGGTTGCTAAAATTGTTAGAGGAGTTGCGATTGGCATTTGAGTTATAGTTTGGATTGCCAAATTCATCTTCCTCTTCCTCCTCATCTTCTTCGTTTTGACGGTTTTTATCGCCTTTCTTTTGAGCAGGTTTATTTTTCTTTATGTCAAGAGGCTTTTGTAGGTCGAGAGGTTGTTCGTAGATGTTCCACGATTGCTCAATGTCCCAATTTTTCTTGGCATTGATGCGTTTACCATAGTAATATATCTCCTCGGGTTGTTGTTTGAGTGCGATATTGCCCGTGTCGTATTCGCCGTTATTATTACTATCGATAAATGCACGAGCGAAGTACTTACCTGGCAGAAGGTAGTTGAATGATGCTTTGCCATCAATAACTGGTGCAGTTCTCACAACTTTATCGCTACCATCAAGCAATTCAACAACAATAGGCAGTTCGGTTCCACTCACATTAAAGAATAGATTCACATAGTCTTCGGTGGGACGAACTGAAAATTCTTGTTTCAGTGTTTTGTTCCATTCGTTATATATCCCTATTATTGCAGCCGAGTCGATTTGCAATTGATATTTTGCGCCTGGTTCCCATGTGTAGGGCATTGAGAAGCGAAGTACATTTCCTGCCGAGTCGGGAATAATTTTGGCATTAGGGACTGGTTCCCAAATTGTATCGCGCTTGATAGAAAGTTTGACTCCATTGTTGTTAATAGAGTCGATGGGTTGCGATGATAGGAATTGCAAAGGTCGGTTGATATTTTGAGGGTTTGCTGCTTGAAGTGTCCAGTTTATGAAAGATAGTTGTGGCACTGAGTCAGCTTTTTCGTCATCTTTTTTCTTTTTCTTCTCTTTAGGGTCTTTGTAGAATAGCTTTAGTGTATCGGTTGTCCAAGTGAGATTTTCATTTGTATCGGTGCGAAGGTATTTAGCCGCCACAAATAGAGAATCTTGCGCGAGTATTGCCGAGTCCTTTATCCAATATTCAAGAGTGTCGAGAGTAGCATTGGCATTAAGCAAAGCCCAATCTTTTGCTTCGAGCCCAGCCTTAGGCCCATTGGCAATAGTGATTACGGGGAGAGTGTCGGACTTGGTTGCAAAATTAAATGTGAGTCTTCGACGTTCGGGTCGTTTGTAGTCCTTGAGATATTGAGCAGCCCACCCTTCGTTAAACCAAGTCAACAATACGTTGTTAGGGAGATATTTTGTGCCTTGGCGAGCCACAAGAGAGTCGGTGCCATCAACGGCGCGAAGTGTGTCAAATACTTCAATTGGGACAACAGTAGGGGATATTGTTGTGTCGAAAAACGCTACATCTTCGGTGCGATCCCAACGATAGTCGCGATTCTTGTCGTTGAGGGCAAATATATGATATTCGCCAGGTTTGAGACCTCTCACAGTGAATTGTCCCAACTGATTAGTTTTTGCGATACGTTCGAGTTTGAGTGTCGATATTGCCGAGTCGGCGAGATTGCTATGTACCCCTACGATAACACCTTGTGCAGGTTCGAGATTGCGTGCTTCAAACAACATGCCTGACACCCGTAGTGTGTCAATAACATTGCCAGTTGAGAAATCGAGTGCAAATCCATCAATGGGATTCCCTTCGTTGAGGTCGCGAATAGCGTCTGAAAAGTCAAGTGTATAGGTGGTGTTGGGTATGAGAGTGTCGCGAAGTTCGACAATCACTTTTTTGCCACTCGTAATGATTGATGGCATAGCCTTTTGGGCAGGTGAAATGACCACCTTATTTGATACATCGCTAACCTGAACATTCTCATCAAAAACGAGTTCAACGCGTTTCGATGATACATTAGTGGCTCCAGGGGCGGGGGTACTGCCAATGAAAACTGGTGGCATCTCATCGCGAGGACCACCCTCAGGGCGTCCAATACTCGCACATGCAACTAAGGTTATAGTTGCAATTGTTGCGAAAAGAAATTGTATATGTTGCTTAAATTTTTTCATTTAGAGTTCAAAGTTACTCAAAATTTTACTCATATAGGTTGTTTGTCGCAAAATATTCGTATATTTACGAAAATATTAATACTTAAATCAGCCAATATGAAGAAATTCTATCTCTTGCTGTTGTGCGCATTAGTGGCAACCACAGCGTTTGCACAACCCAAATTAATAGGCCACCGTGGAAGCTGGTGGGGAGTAGAAAACACTGCCGAAGCATTTATCAATGGTGCAAAAAAAGGGTATCATTGCCTTGAAACCGACGTAAAAGTTACTAAAGATGGTGTTCATGTATGTTGCCATAATGATGACCTCAAAAGTTGGGGTGGTACACTTACTATTGCTAATAGCACTCTTGCTGACCTTAAGGCTGAAACTCTCACGCAAACTCATAGCAATGTGACTTATAAGGGCAATATTTGTACTCTTGCCGAATATCTTGATATCTGTAAGGAGTATAATGTAATTCCTATCATAGAACTAAAATGGGCTACTGGTATTAATTCGGGTGATACATCGGGTATCCCCAATCTTATCAAACTTATTGAGGAGAAAGGGTTTCGCAATTCGTGCTACATTTTCACTTCAATGAAGCCATGTCTTCAATATATTCATGATAAATACCCCGATATTCAATTAATGCTTTTGGTTTATTCTGAAAGTTTTGAAAGTAGTCTGTTGTGGTGTAGCGAGCGTGGTATTCACATGGGTGTGGGTGTAGGTTCCGAAATCACTAAAGAGGGTGTGCGTCGCTATCATGAGGCTGGATTGAAGGTAAATGCGTGGTCGTGCAACACTCCAAACGCATATAAAACATACGGAAACTATGGTTGTGATTTTATTACTACCGACTACCTTGAACTATCGGAACTTCCTGAGCTAAATCCCGATGTACTTTTTCCTCCCAACCTCACCGATTACCCCGAACAAGCAGGTGCAATCAGAGGTAATTATGAGCCTGCTTTTGTAGCAAATGTTGCTCTTCCTGAGTATATAAAGGGGATGACTGTGCGCCGTGCGTTGATGCACAATGGCAAATGGTATGTGCTTGCTCAAGATGCCGATTTGAAACCTATTTTATCGGTTGTAAATGCTGAAACAGGAGAGGAAATTAAAAGAATGGACTTGACTAGTGTTGATAATCTTAATGATATAGCATTTAGTGCCGATGGGGTATTGCTCGGTTGTAATCAGGTGATTATGAATTATGATGACACTGATGCTGTAGCATGGAATGTATATAAATGGGCTGATGATAATGCTGCTCCAGTGCTGTTGGTATCTCAAACTAAATCAAATATGCCATTTGAAATTGGAAGCGCAACAACTGTAGGTAGTAGTTTTGCGGTGAGTGGTAAAATGAATGATTTATACCTATACTCAATGGTAACAATCGAAGGTGTTAATCAGTATATGTTCCTCGGCACAAAGGTGGCGAATGGTGCTATCACAGCAACAACTTATGCTGCCGATAATTCCAACTATAATGCTTCAAAGTGGGGCGAAGATGCATCGATTATGGTTACCCCATTTTCGCGTAATAACATCATGATTGATAGTAAGTCTATCACACCTATACAATATTCTTTTGATTGGGACAAAAAAGGCGAACCTATGGCATTGCATTCACAATGGAAAGAGGGTGTACTTGACAAAGAAGCCGAAGGTCATTCATTCCTTCGTCTTGCTAACAAAGTGTACTCATATTCTGCCAACTATGGTGCTGGTTTGGAGTTTAAGATGTATAATGTGTCGGGTGGAATCGACGCATCAAAGGCTGTCTCTTTTGCTGTTCCCAATCCAAGTTCGGCAACTGAGGGTATTGATTCGTATGTGTTTACTGGGATTGAATATGTTGATGGCGACATTTTATTATATTATTTTACCGAGTCGGAAGGATTGGGTAAATATATCGTAAAAGGAAAAACGCTCACTCCATCGCCTAATGCTGATTTCGCACTCGAACTCGTGTGGGAAAATTCACGCAACAAGGGTAATGCTCCCGAACATATCGATGGCACAAACACTCAACAAGGTGCTGCATATAAAGGTACATTCTATGTAAATGATTGTGTTGACAAGAAGTGTTATCTATTCAATAGTACTGGTTGCATAGGAAGTATCCCTGGTGGTAGTGGTTGGGGAACAGCGGTTGACGATGCTGGCAATGTTATTATTCGCGACGATAAAAACACCGATGGCAAACATAAATTTATAATTTATCCCTCGGGTGCAACAGTTGATAATCCTGGCGAGGCAATTACGTTAGATGTTACTATTCCTATTACTGGTCAAACAAACTTTATTTCGGCATCGGGTGATGTGCTTGGTAATGGTGGTTATATCTATATGTACCCCAATAAGCAAGAGCAAATTAATCTCATTTCAATTGTAAAAGGTAAAGTCGACGAAGTTATCGCTTCTGACTATGTTTCGTTAGAGGGCACTGCTGCAGGTTTTGTAATTCCAGTTGATAACAACTCCGAAGAGTGGATTTATAATGTGCGTTCAGGTGGTTTCTACCGTTATGTAGGTGGTGCAAATGAGGGTATGCTTACAGGTCGTGGCACAACCTCTGCTCCATCGCGCAATACCTCGGGTGGTGGTGACTATTTCATCCTTTCAGGTCATGAAATATTTGTACACCCATCGGGCGCAAACTATAAAGGTGGTTTCACAGTGCGCAATTGGACCGACGAAGAGGTAATCACATCGGTTGATCCTATTGGCGACCTCGGTTATGCAACTGGTGGTAACTATTCTACATTCAACTGGCTTTTTGCTGAGCAAATCGATGAAAGTAGTTTTTATATCTATTTGTATTGCCCATCAAATGGCATGGCAGTGTATCGTCTTTACGACAAAAGTGCAGGCGTAGAAGAAATCGTTGCCGATGGTGTAGCATCACTTCGCATTTATCCTAATCCTGTTGAAGATGAAGCTACAATTGAATCGCAACAAGATATAAAATCAATTGCAATCTACAACATGGCAGGTGCAATGGTGCAATTTGACTATACTATTGATGGAAATAAAGCAAGAGTAAATCTTTCTTATCTTCCAGCAGGTATCTATTTCGCTAATATCAACAACAGCGTAGCAAAGATTGTGAAGAAATAGAAATAATTATCGGCAAAAAACTTTGTGAGAATAACATAAGTTTTATACTTTTGTAAAGTATTCAATTATTTTAAGAAATAATTACAGATATGCTTTATTATATTATCCATAAAGAGCAACAAGTGGGGCCAATGCCCAAAGAAGAACTTGTGAACTATGGTCTCACTCCAGCATCAAAAGTTTGCGCTGTTGGTGGTGGGGAATGGGTTGAAGCATCATCAGTTGCCGAATTGCAAGTAGTGCTTTATTCTCGTCCAGTTTCGCCTTATACAATAACTCAACATAAAAAATTAGAATCTATGAATTTTATTGACTCAATTAAAAAATGTTTCGTAAATTACGTAACATTTAGTGGCCGTGCTCGCCGTTCTGAATATTGGTGGTTTGCATTGGCTTGTTCAGTAATCATGTGTGTGGTATCATTTTTCTCTTTGTTAGTTTCTGCAATTTTGCCAGTAATGGCAGTTATTACTTTACCAGTATCGTTAATTTTAGCTATTGGTTTGATGATTCCTCAAATGGCTGCTGCTGCTCGTCGTTTGCACGACACAGGCCGTAGCGGTTGGTGGTTGCTATTGCCTATCACTTGTATCGGTGTAATCTTCCTCATTATTTGGTTGTGTGAAGATAGCGCTGAAGGTGAAAACGAATATGGTGCAAATCCAAAAGAAGGAGAATAATTAACTGAAATATACAGAAATAGTAAGGTGCGTCATAATTATGGCGCACCTTATTATTTTACTTCTACCGATGGGTTGATGATGTAGAGGCGGTGGGTGGCGCGGGTGATGGCAGTGTAGAGCCAACGATAAAATTCCATCCCTTGCGCTTCGGGTGCGATATATCCCATATCGATAAAAACATTTCGCCATTGTCCTCCTTGCGCTTTGTGACATGTGACGGCATAGGCATATTTTACTTGTAGAGCGTTAAAATATGGGTCGGATTTAAGGGCTTTAACTCGCGTTGACATTGGTGTGTTAGGAGCAAAGTTGTCGGGATTGTTGAGACAATATTGGTATAATTCTGATGATTGTTGTGTTGTCAATCCTGGAGCATCTGAGGCAAGAGTCGAGAGAAGGAGTTTGGCATCTAGTTCAATGTCACGGTCAGGAAATTGAATTTTGGCGTCGGCAAAGAGAAAACCATACTTTGTTTCGGTGCCATAAATTTTTGTTACCAATGCCACATCTCCATTGGCAATAAAGTCAATACCTTTCACTTTGGCACTCCATAGATAGTTGTTCTTGGCTACCAATACGAGTTCGTCGCGACATAGATATTCCTCTTTTTCAAGGATATTCCCTCGAATTGCGAGATTAAAACCTACTGCACGTTGGTTGGACCGTGTAACGAGAATTGTTTCCTCTATGCCATCGCGGCTGTATGCCTCGTTGAGCACTTCGGGGAGGTCTTCGCTTAACACTGGAATCACATCGGCAAATCTTGATGCCATTAATGTTGGCGTAGGAAGTGGGTCGGTGAGCATGGCACGTCGCAACCATGTAGCATTATATAGAATACCACTGTCTGATGCTTGTCGGGCTGTGGCAGTGAGTGTGGCACGAGTAACTCTCAATCCAAATGATTTTAATACATTTACGGTCATGGCTGGTGAGAATTGACACCCTACTGGTGGCAACTGTGCCGTGTCGCCAAGGAGTATCAATCGACAATTTTCGCCCGAATACACATAGTGAATCAAGTCCTCAAGTAGGTCGCTACCATTATCTCCACGCGAACCAATCATAGATGCTTCATCGACGATGAAAATTGTGTTGCGATGTTTATTTTCTGCCACCATGGCGATGTATGAATTAGCTTCGCCTGATGATGCTTGTCGGTATATTTTGCGGTGAATAGTGTAGGCTGGGTGCTTAGCAAATCGGCCAAACACTTTAGCCGCACGTCCAGTAGGAGCAAGGAGTACGGAGGTAATACCTACCTCGTTGAGCGAACGCACCAGCGCTCCAGTAAGTGATGTTTTCCCAGTTCCAGCATAGCCGTTGAGCATAAACACTGAGTCTTGAGGAGAAAGAGGGGAGCAGAAACGAGCCAATGCCGCAATGAGCTGTATTTGTTGCTCATTGGGGTCGTAGGGGAGGTTTAGCATAATCCTTTCTGCAAATTCCAATGCGTTCATCTCTTTCGTATCTTTAATTGTCATTACAAAGGTAGATAATAAATTTGGTGTAGAGTCAAATAATTTTGCTAATTTTGTACTGTGGTGAAATTCACGTAGATAAAATGATCATAGAAAATTAGAACATGAAAAAAATATTATTGACATTGAGTGTTTTAGCACTAATGTGTGCAAATGCCTTAGCGCAAGAAACAAAAGAAGAGCCAAAAGGGAAAGCAATTGTTAGAATTTTTGCTAATGCTCACACTGGCTTTGGTGTTGACAATGATGACCGTGGTTTTGAACTTGATCGCAGTTACTTAGGATATGAATATAATTTTGGCAAAGGATTGCAAGTGAAAGCGGTGCTTGATGTAGGTCAGTCAAAGGCAGTCGATGACTATCACCATATCGCATACATTAAAAATGCACAAGTCACTTGGAAAACAGGTGGATTAACTCTTAACGGAGGTATGATTTCAACTACTCAATTTGGCGTACAAGAGAAATTCTGGGGCTACCGATATATTATGAAATCATTTCAAGATGAATATAAATTTGGAAGTAGTGCCGACCTTGGTATCTCAGCATCGTATAAGTTTAATAATTGGGTGAGTGCTGATGCAATTATCGTTAATGGCGAGGGCTATAAAAAGGTGCAAGTGAAAGATGGATTGCAATATGGTTTAGGTGCTACATTCACACCTGTGGAAGGTCTTACATTGCGACTTTACGGCTCGATAAATGAATCGTCGGTCAACGAATTATGCGATGCGTACAACTGGGTTGCATTTGTGGGATATAAACACAAATATTTCTCACTCGGTGCAGAGTATAATATCTATCAAAACGCTGGTTTTGCAAAAGATAAAGACCAATATGGCTTGTCGGTATATGGATCGGCAAGAGTGAGCAATATGGTTGATATATATGCTCGTTACGATAACCTTTCATCACATAATGATTGGAATATATCGAAGGATGAAAATGCGGCAATACTTGGCACACAAATCAAATTGGGCAAATATGTGAAAATTGCTCCCAATGTGCGCATGTCAATTCCATCAGCTCCAGGAGCCGATAATCACTACTCGGCATATGTGAGTTGCTACTTCGGATTATAAACCATTGTGTTACGAAGGTTGTTGCATCTCTAACAACTAATTATAATGGACAAAGCTGATAGAAAAAAAGGTATCTATAAGGTAACGATAGTGGGAAGTGTCGTCAACTTTCTATTGTTGATCTTCAAGTTTGTAGCAGGAATTGCGGGGCATAGTGCAGCAATGATAGCTGATGCCGTACACTCTCTTTCTGATTTTGTTACCGATGTAATAGTGATAGTCTTTGTGCGAATATCGGCCAAACCAGCCGATCGTACGCATGGTTATGGTCACGGAAAATACGAAACACTCGCTACAGCAATAATTGGGCTCGTATTGTTGGGCGTTGCGATAGGCATATTTGCGAGTGGTGCAAAATCTATTGCCGCAGTGTGTCGAGGAGAGGTGTTGGAAGCACCAGGAATGATTGCACTCGTTGCAGCAATAGTGTCTATAATATTCAAAGAGGGTGTTTATCAATACACATTACACAAAGGCAAGTCGTTACAATCGCAGGCAGTTATCGCAAATGCATGGCATCATCGCAGCGATGTGTTTTCATCGATAGGCACACTATTGGGTATTGGTGGAGCAATCTTTTTAGGTGAAAAATGGAGAATTCTCGATCCATTGGCAGCCATTGTTGTTAGTGCATTCATCACGAAAGTAGCCATAGACATACTCAAAAAGAGCATGCAAGAGCTTTTAGAACACTCATTGCCCGATGATGTAGAGGATGAGATAATGCAAATTATCCTTTCGGTAGAGGGTGTAGAAACGCCTCATCATCTTCGCACCCGTCGCATTGGTAACGGAATTGCTATTGAGGTGCATATACGATTAGACGGACAAATGACCCTTACCGATGCTCACACAATAACATCAATCGTAGAGCAAAAATTAAAACAACACTTTAATACTATCCATGTCATTATCCACACCGAACCGATAAAAAAGTCATAGAAAAAGAGAAAACGACGATTTTTTGCCAAGTTGAAAAATAGATAGTGTGACAATTCTTTTAATCTTAATATACTAAGTTTTATACTTAAATGTGGTCAAACCGAAAAATTAGGGGATAATTTAGTGGTTGTAACCGAAAAATTAGGTGGTAATTTAGTGGTTATGACCGAAAAATTAGGGGTAAATTTGGCGGTTTGGTGAAAAAGATTTATATTTGTTGCAAAATTAATATTATGATTGATAGGAAAATAGAACGACAAATATTAAAAGATTTTCAAAAAAAGAAAGTCTTGGTGATTTTAGGCGCTCGCCAAGTGGGAAAAACAACCTTGTTATCGCAAATAGATCAAGTAGGGAAAAAGGTGTTATCGTTGAATTGTGATAATGCCGATGATAGATTGTTGCTAGAAAATCGTACCACTACTGAATTGTCTCAATTGTTGTCTTCATATGACCTTGCATTTATTGATGAGGCTCAACGTGTGGCAAATATTGGTATCACAATAAAGATGATAGGTGATTTAAAATTGGATACACAAGTAATAGTAACTGGTTCATCATCATTTGATATTGCAAATCGAGTTAATGAACCTGCTACAGGTCGCACTATTGAATATAATCTATATCCGTTTTCAATGCGAGAATTGGCTGATTACTCATCACAAAGAGAAGAACATCGATTGTTGGGCAATAGACTGATATATGGGATGTACCCCGAAGTTGTTATGGAACCAGCCGATGCGAAACGAACGCTAGTTTCATTGGCTAATAATTACTTATATAAGGATTTGTTGTCATATAAAGGAATCAAGAAACCTGAATTATTGCAAAATCTGGTAAAAGCATTGGCGTTGCAAGTTGGTAGCGAAGTGTCGTATAATGAACTAGGGAATATGTTGGGAGTTGACAAAGAAACGGTAGAGAATTATATAGATTTATTGGAAAAATGTTTTGTAGTGTTTCGGTTATCGTCATTTAGTCGCAATATGCGTAATGAGATAAAGAAAGGTAAAAAAATATATTTCTATGACAATGGCATACGCAATGCTGTGATTTCTAATTTCGCACCTATTGAAATGCGTACCGATGTTGGTGCATTGTGGGAGAATTTTATGATTAGCGAACGAGTTAAACGCAATTCATATATAGGAAGTTATGCGCAATTATATTTTTGGCGCACGCACGATCAAAGTGAGGTGGATTTGATTGAAGAAGAAGACGGTGTATTGCACACATTTGAGTTTAAGTGGAATCCTCGCCGAAAAGGAAAGCTATCACAAGCATTTTCCAAAGCATATCCAAATTCAACATTCCAACTCGTCTCGCCCGATAATTATTGGGAATTTATTGGGTAAACAAAGATTATTGTTATAAACAAAAGGATTGAGCTACGGCCCAATCCTTTTGTTGTTGTATGGGATTGATTTTACTTATTTACAACGATTGTGGCTTCGTTGGCTACGTTCCAATTGAATGTGATTGTAGCTGTTGAGGCTTTTGCATTGTATTTTACCGACGCTTTTTTGCCGTTTACAGTCACTTTTGCTGGTTTTGCAGTAATGCCGTTGAGCTCGATTGTCATTTTCTTTGATGCTTTCGCTCCTGCGTAGGTCCCTTTGCTTTTGAGAGTGATGGTTGTAGTATTAGCAGTCGCATCGCCGTTGAAAGTGATGAGTCGATAAGCATTGTCGGCAAGAGAGCGAGTTGACATGCGGTCGTCTTCATACATTGTATAGCTTGATTTCACACCATCAACAGGGAAATATTTCACTGTATAACGGTCGTTGGTGTAATCGCCTGTATTTCCCATTTTATAGTCGGCTTGAGGAATGAATGCACCTGCGCGCACAAACATTGGTAATACTTCGAGTGGAGCTGCGTAGTTTACGGTTTCGCTACAGCCATACACTTTTGTAGGGTTGTTGTAGTCAATCCATTGTCCGCAAGGGAATGTGATGTTGCGTGATGTAGCGCCTTGAGTCATCACTGGAGCCACCATCACATCGCGTCCCCATAAGTATTGGTCGTCAATGTTGTCAAATTTCGTATTTTGTTTGCTGTAGAAGTTGAGTGGACGCACCATTGGAAGACCTTGTGACGCATTTTCGTAAGCAAGGGTATAGTTGTAAGGCAACCAACGATATCTTTCTTTGATGAGATCGAGAATGATGTCGCGTTGCTCGGGGTATTTATATGGCTCAGCCACTTGTTGTGAGTGTGTGCGAAGAATTGGCGAGAATGTGCCGAGTTGCAACC
>JAFOYQ010000050.1 GCA_017424575.1 Muribaculaceae bacterium | reverse complement strand
TGGAAGGTCTTTTACACGACCACCACGAACCAACACGATTGAGTGTTCTTGTAGGTTGTGACCTTCACCTGGAATGTAAGAGTTCACCTCTTTACCGTTAGTCAATCTCACACGGGCTACTTTACGCATAGCCGAGTTAGGCTTCTTAGGAGTAGTAGTGTACACACGCACGCACACGCCACGACGTTGTGGGCAAGAATCAAGTGCGGGTGATTTACTCTTATCCTCAAGAGCAACACGTCCTTTTCTTACTAATTGCTGAATAGTAGGCATCTTAGTTCTTTGTTTTTGTTACTTAAAATTTATTATAGTTCTGTTAAAAAATCCATTTTCACACACACCAAACATCACATACCACTTTCTCCCTCAATGAGTTAGCGATATCGCAGCGTTAGGCCAGTCCGAAAAACGTTGCAAAATTACTAAATAATTCGCTAATAACCAAATGATTTTAATCCTATCTTTCGCCATATCAATAGCATAGAAATGCTTGTTTTTATGCTATATTTTATCAAAAATCAGTTCAAAACACGCCATTTTACATCATTTTTATGTCATTTTGAGCCAATTTCAGCCATTTTTATGTCGTTTTTCACTCACAAACCACACCTCTTAACACAGTTTTCCCTGGTTAAAATCCATGATTTTATAATTATTTAACATTTTATCGCAAACTTTCACTTATACTTTTGCCCCAAACATCAAATATCACCCTCCTTTCTCAAATTCATCATCCTACATCACACAACAAGAGTCGAGCACCAGCTCAGCACCCGACCCTCATTACACATTATTATAATATATAGCATTAAACAATTAATTTGTTTATCTCCTTCTGCAACTCATCTAAGAAACGTGCAGCATGAGCACCGTCCATTTGAGTGTGGTGAAATTGAAATGATACCATAAGCGTTGTTTTCAAAAAGCAACGCTTATATTTTCCCCAAATGAGAAAGGGATTATTAAACACCCCACTATACATTCCCACAGCTCCATCTATTTCATATTGAGCCAATGCCGATGTGCCAATAACCATTCTATCGGTAATATCATGATTCTCACAGCTTTGAGCCACTTGCGATGTAAGTTGTAAATATTGCTGATTAAATAGGTTCAAGTCTTCATCAAATGGGATATCACATGAGCTCACTTCCCCCTCTCGATTTGCAACGATAGTATTTACTGCTAATGCATCATATTGCATCAATTTATCCCCCACTGGCAACATATAGAACTCTTTTACTCGACTTGCCGCCTTGCCTATGCAATAACACATTAACATATTAAACTTCACACCTGTTTTGCGACTAATTTTAATCAATCGCGACACATTAAGAGTTTTGAACAATGTAACCATAGGCATAGGAGCATTCATCCACATTTCAAATGCGTATGCTCTACTCGTTTCGTTGGGATTTACTTCTCTCATTAGAATTAAATTATTAAGGGGAGCAACAATAGTGCGCTTATTTGCGAGTTATGCGAGCAAGGTAATCATAGTGTTCACCTTCTGCTACAAGTTCTGCTACAAATCCATTTTCTGCAGCATGGAAAGCAAGTGTTTCAAAGTCGATATACAGCCAATCAAAGGGTTCACCTTTTATATTCTTATACTGCATAGCAAAATCAACCTCTCCATAATAATCGCCAGCGAGGTCAATATCCACACCACCCTCTTCGTCCTCAAAAAGATAAATCAAGTCGCTCGAGTCCATAAGCACTTGGCCACCCTCAGCGAGCAAAGAATCGATGCGAGCAAAGAATTGTGGCATATTTGCAATTTTACCAATGATGCCCGAGCCGTTCATCAACATCAATATCGTATCAAATTTTTCGCATAGCGCGTCATCATATAGATTCACCAATCGAGCATCATCAACACCACTTTTTGCCATCACCTCAACCGACAATGGCGACACATCGATAGCCGTTACCGACATTCCTTTATCCTGAAGAGCAAGAGCATGACACCCAGCACCTGCACCCACATCAAGAATCCGTCCTTTAGAAAGTCCGAGAGCCTTTAGTTCCAATTCGCCCATTTCATCTTCTTCGCGAAAAAGGTGAGCCACTGGAATTTCATCTTCATCAAACATCGACGACAGCACCCTCAATCTCCCAGCAATGCCATTCTTATAAAAATCGGCAATTGCTGCCCCCATTGGGTCATGGCGAGCATCAAGAACTTGTGTATTCATATTATTTCTTCAAGCCCCCCTCTTTCAAGAGTCGTTCATACTCCTCTTCGTTTTTAATCAAATCGAGCGCGCCAATAAATGCCTTATCATAAGGTGCAGTTACTTTGTATGCACTTTTCGAACCATATAAATTGCTTGCAATATTGCCTTTTATTACAAATTTTATCACGTTTTCACTACGGCGATACTGCTCCTCATCATATTTTACGCTGTCCTTTTCACATTGCTCAATGAGGTCAGCCATAATTTCATCAGTAACAATAAAATCATTCACAAAATCATCATCGTTAGCATATTTTTTCTTCAATGCCTTACGATTTTCATCTACATAGTTAAGACAGAATTTATGAAGATTTCCACTTGCCACCATCTTGCGATAATACTCGCTATATTCGGTTGTATCTACTGGGATAAACTTATCGGGCATGATACCACCTCCACCATATACTATGCGATGATTTTTGAGTGTTGCATATTTCAATGAGTCAACAAAGTGAACACTATCTTCGTTCATCAACTCACCCGACTCATAACGGCGCATAATATCTTCGCGATACTCATCAGCCTCGCCATTTTCATAAGGGCGTTGAATGCAACGTCCCGAGGGGGTGTGATAACGTGATATTGTCAACTTTATCATCGAGCCATCGGGAAATGGGAATGGACGTTGCACAAGACCTTTACCAAAGGTGCGACGACCAACAATCAACCCTCTATCGTTATCTTGTAAAGCCCCTGCAACAATTTCGCTCGCCGATGCCGAATATTGATTTACAAGTACCACAACTTTGCCATCGAGCAACGAACCATTGCTCTCAGCATTGAAATAATATGGCTGTGAACGTAAACCTTCGGTATATACCACGAGGTCGCCTCTGCGCAAGAAATTACATGCCAAATGATATGCCGAACCGAGATATCCTCCACCATTATCTTGGAGGTCGATAATGATATCTTTCATACCTTGCTTTTTGAGGTCTTTTACAGCCTTCAGAAATTCCTCGTTTGTCTCTTCGGCAAAGCGAGATATGCGCACATATCCAGTTGTAGCATCGGCCATAAACGCAGCATCAACACTATAAATGGGGATATCATCACGCACTACACGGAATGTCAACAAATCCTTTTGCCCTTTACGCAATACTTTGAGCACCACCTCTGTCCCCTTAGGGCCACGCAACAACTTTATGACATCGTTATTTTTCTTTTTTACTCCCGAAATAATAGTATCGTTTGCGCTAATAATACGGTCGCCTGGAACGATTCCCACCTTTTCAGATGGTCCATTGGCAAGAGTTTGCAACACATAAAGAGTGTCGGTTTGCATATTAAATGT
>JAFOYQ010000049.1 GCA_017424575.1 Muribaculaceae bacterium | reverse complement strand
GATTTGAAGGTCAAAACTGTTACCATTAGCTGAAATCATAGAGATTTCACGAGAATTAAGGTCCATTTTGTGGAGTCCTGCAGCTGTGTTTTGAGAGAACACTACAAACGAACCGTCGGGGCTTAATGTTGCTTTGTCAACTGTTACGCCTTCGGGAAGAGCAACTCTTTCAACGGTGTTGATTTCCACTAATTGAGCGTAAGAGAGAACGCCTGCGCACAACATCATAGCCGAAATGAAAAACTTTTTCATGGGAAATATTGTTTTTAGTTAGTAATTAGTATAATTATCAAGTAAACAAACCGTAAAGATACTAATTTTAACTATAAAATATGATAATGTTAAATCTCTTTAACGAAGATTTAACTAAAAAGAGGGTATAAATAGGGGTGTGCTACAATCTGCCATCTTCGATGAGGCAGGCGATTCGTTCGATTATAGCATCTTCACGATCTTTAGAGGGGTTATATTTCCCTTTAAGACTTATGCCAAATAGTCGGCCAAACATTTGCCAAAATCCAGCACGAAACCCCCCAAGAAAGGCTTTGACAATATCGTAGGACGATTGGTTTGTTTGACGGCGAATGAGTTTAACAAGCACTTTGGCTTGTGAGCGTGTAAATCGTTTTAATTCGGGCTTGTATTGCTTAAATAGAGCTCCTTCCATCTCTTTGAGATATGCTTCGCGCTCCTCTTGTGTTGGGAAGGTTTCGATATATTCGTAGGTTTCGAGCAATGTCTCGCAAATGAGGTGGGCATAAGGGAGGGCTTTGCGCACATCTCTCACTGTGCGCCAGTAGAATTGTTCCTCTTTTTTGTTTTTGAATTTCAATGGTGGAAAGCATCGCACATCGCGAATAATCACCATGAGCACTGAGTCGCCAGTCTCTTCGTCAATAATATGATATTCCCCTACGTATGCTCGCAACTTTCCAGTCCCTAATTCGCTTGCAACTTCGGGGGAGAGTTCATCTTGAGCAAATGTAGGAATAAATCCTAAAAAGATGACTATTAATAGAGTTAAGAGTCGCTTGAAGATTGACATTTATCGGTTGTAGTGGGAGGATAGTCGATGGTGTAATGGAGTCCACGCGATTCTTTGCGTTCTTTGGCTTGACGCATGATGAGATAGCCCACGTTGATAATGTTGCGAAGCTCGCATATTTCACGCGAAGCAGTAGAGCGTTTGAAGAGTCGTTCGGTTTCTTCGTAGAGAATGTCAAGGCGATTCCATGCTCGGTCGAGGCGTAAATCAGAACGAACGATACCCACATAGGTGCTCATAATTTGGTTCACCTCTTTGATGCTTTGGGTTATTAACACCATCTCTTCGGGTAGTTGAGTACCTTCGTCGTTCCATGATGGGACGTCGGTGCGGAATGTGTAGTGATTGATAGCTTCCATTGCGTGAGCCGCTGCCGCTTGTGCATACACAACAGCCTCAATGAGTGAGTTAGAAGCCAAACGATTGCCACCATGCAATCCTGTACATGAACATTCACCTACGGCATAAAGTCGTTTAATTGACGATTCGGCATTGGTGTCAACTTTGATACCACCACATAGGTAGTGAGCTGCAGGAGCTACAGGGATATAATCTTTGGTAATATCAATGCCAAGAGATAGGCATTTGCGATATATATTGGGGAAATGTTTCTTTGTTTCTTCGGGGTCTTTGTGGGTAACGTCGAGATACACAAAGTCATCGCCATGACGTTTCATTTCACTATCAATTGCACGAGCAACAATGTCGCGAGGGGCGAGCGACAAGCGAGGGTCGTAACGATGCATAAATTCCTCTCCTCTCACGTTGCGCAACACTGCTCCATATCCACGCATTGCCTCAGTGATGAGGAACGATGGACGATCGCCAGGGTGGTAAAGCGCAGTAGGGTGGAACTGTACAAACTCCATATCTTGCACCGTGCCTTTAGCACGATACACCATTGCAATGCCATCGCCTGTAGCTACGAGAGGATTGGTGGTTGTTTTATACACTGCCCCTACGCCACCAGTAGCCATTACTGTGACTTTAGAGAGAAAAGTATCGACTTTGCCATTTTGGGGATTGAGTATATATGCGCCATAACAAGTAATATCACTTGTGCGTCGAGTAACAATCTTGCCAAGATGGTGTTGAGTGATTATTTCAATAGCAAAATGTCCTTCGTAGATGTCAATATTAGGATTTTGCTTTATAGCCGCAATGAGGCTCTCTTGAATTTCGGCACCAGTGTTGTCTTGGTGGTGAAGAATGCGAAATTCACTATGTCCACCCTCTTTGTGAAGGTCAAATTCGCCATCTTCATTTTTGTCAAAGTTTACACCCCAATTTATGAGAGCATTAATTTCGGTAGGGGCTTCAGTGACAACTTTCTTTACAGCCTCGGGATCGCTCAACCAGTCACCAGCAATCATAGTGTCCTCAATGTGTTTTTCAAAATTGTCAACTTTGAGATTTGTTACCGATGCCACACCACCTTGAGCCAAATAAGTATTAGCCTCAGTGAGAGTAGTTTTACACACCAACGCCACACGCCCAGTATGAGCCACCTTAAGAGCAAAACTCATCCCAGCAATGCCCGAACCTATAACAAGATAATCATATTCGTAAGTCATACCTTACCCCTTTATTAATTATTACCACAAAGGTATAAAATAATTCATAATACACAATGAATTATTGAGAATGAAAACGGATGAAATATGTCTTAATATTTATTTTGTGGCTTTGTGATTTTTCCACCAAAGAAGTATTAATGCTCCTGCGGTGATTACATCAATGAGATTCCACATACCTCGGCTTAAGGTGATTTTTGCGAGGGGTTGGAATAGAATTGCTAATGATATTGCAATAACCATGAATAGTGTGTTTTTCTCTTTGAAGAATACTACGGCAAAACATGCAAATATTATCATCGATGCAAAGCGCACAAGGGTGTAGTAGTCGTAGGGCATAGGAAATAAACACAAAAGGAGTGTAATTGCCAACCCAAGACCAATTTTGGTAAGAGTTTGATTCATGGTTGTATAGATTAGTAGTTTGTGTCGATGATTTTTTTCAATACGAGGGGTGATTCGGGCCCCATGTTGAAGATGAGGTCAAGGATTGTGAGGTTGGGGATAAATCCTTGTTTGTCGGCGCGTACTTGGTAGTATTCTACCCATTTTTCGAGGTCGAAGTTTGATGCTCGATGGTCGATAATTGATGCGTCTTCGTTTTTAAGGAGTTCTTTTTCTTCGTCGGTGAGGTTATAGCGAATATTACTATCTATGCCTAATATGCGACGTATCACGGTGTCAATGCCAGTGTTGAGGTCCATCAACGACTCTGGTTGAATGCCGTCGCGTGGTTGTAGATAGGGCATAAATTCATCGATATAGTATTCAAAGAATGGTGTGCGACCATAGGCCGACCATAATGCCACTTTATGAATATTCCACCATGCTCCGTGTGTTGATACTTCTGCTTCGTTCCATGTTGCACCAATGCGAGGTTTTACGATGGGAACGGTGAGGGTGAGTCGACCATTTACATCGGCAATGTCGTAGCGATGCATGAGTTTACGTCGCTTGTCGAAGCGACATTCTCGGTCAATTACTACATTTTTGTGGCTTGCCAATAACGCATAATAACCAATGCTACCACACATTGCTGGTGGTAGCACAAGGGTTGTATTGTTATATTTTATGAGAGGTGATGACATTAATTTTTGTCAGGATTGGCACTTTTGAATATGCGGTTCCAACGGATACCTCCATTAAACAAGTTTTTGTCTTTGTCAAACGAGATGAGCACTATCATTGGAGTTCCCACGATGTGGTCTTCGGGAACAAAGCCCCAAAAACGAGAGTCGAGCGAATTGTCGCGATTGTCACCCATCATGAAATAGTAGTCCATTTTGAAAGTATATTTGTCGGCGACCTTGCCTCCAATATACACTTTGCCATCTTTGAGATGTGCGTCGTAGTTGTGTTCGTAGTTGCGAATGCAACGATTATAGCGATGCCAATTATCTTCGGTGAGGTCGATAGTCATACTTTTTTGGGGTATGATAAGTCCCTCTTCTCCACCGTAGTTGTAACTTGTCCAATTGTTTGAAACAACATCGGGGAAAAGGTATTCAACTCGTCCGAGAGCCGACTCGGCCATGCGTTCAATTTTCATCACGTTGCTATTGCTTTTGAGTGTCTCTACCATTTCATCGGTTAGAGGTGGCATGTAGATAGGGTATTTCACATCATACCCCGATGCTAAAAGTCCGTTCACAATTTCGGGGTCGGAGTAGTCTGCCGAAATGCGATCGTCGATAGCAACACCAATATTTTCCCATTCAAAGTCGGTAAATGGAGTTTTGGTTTGAATGATGTAGTTGAATTGCACATTTTCGGGCTGTTTTTGTGCTTGGTCGTTGATGTATATAACTCCGTTTTTGATTTGGAATTTATCGCCAGGAAGGCCAACACAACGTTTTACATAATTTTCGCGACGGTCAACGGGGCGATATATGATTTCGCCAAATTGCTCTTTGTTGTACTTGATGAAATTGCGACCTACCATCTTGACGAGTGTGTAATAGTCGGGATTTGTAACTTTAGTTAGAGTTGTATCACCAGCAGGGAAGTTAAACACCACGATGTCGCCCATCTCCACGTTGCGCAATCCCTTCAAACGGCGATATTCAAGGCTTGGCTTGTCGAGATAACTTTTGGTGTTGATAATAGGGAATGTGTTGTGTACCAATGGGAAGTGTACTGGAGTCATTGGCACGCGTGGACCATAAACCATCTTGTTAACCCAAAGGTAGTCGCCAATTAATAGTGTTTTTTCGAGCGAAGATGAGGGGATTTGGTAGTTTTGTCCCACAAATGAAAATACAAAATAAACCAAAACTAACGCGTAAACAATCGCGTCAACCCAACTCATCACCATTCTCACTACTTTATTTTTGCTCTTCTTCCACCAGTCAAAGGGAATGAAGCCAGTAATATAGATGTCAAATAGCAAAAGGATGAAGATTGACAACCACCAATTGCCCATCCATGCAACCCACGCAAAGAATAGAAGGGCTACAAGTCCAAATCTTATCCAACGAGTAACTTTAGTTTCTTTTACTCGAGTTTTTATCCGTTCAAGTATCGTTTTGAAATCCATATTATCTTATTTAATATCAAGTAGATGAGAGTTTTTTATTAATCCGTGCATGAGTTGGTCCATGGTGAGGAAACCTTTGCGACCACACACCCACTCGGCTGCAATAACAGCACCAAGGGCAAATCCTTCACGGCTTTTGGCTTTGTGTTCGATAGTGATAGTGTCCACCTCTGAGTCCCATGCGATGATGTGAGTGCCAGGCACCTCCCCTTCGCGCTCGTGATAGATGGGGAGCGATGAGGCAGGAGCATTTTCATCCTCGGTCCAAGCGTCAATGCGCGCTACCTTCTCAATCAACCCCTCGGCAAGAGTGATAGCAGTGCCACTTGGGTGGTCGAGCTTGTGAATGTGGTGAATTTCCTTCATTGAAGGAGTGTAGTTGTTGAAATTATCCATCAACTGACCGAGATATTTGTTGAGAGCAAAGAATAGATTCACACCCAGACTATAGTTTGAAGTCCAGAAGAAAGTCGCCTTACCCTCATCGCAAAGAGCCTTTATTTCAGGCATGCGAGCAGTCCACCCAGTGCTACCGCTCACCACAGGCACACCTTGGGCAAATGCCTTGTAGTAGTTATCCACGGCCGTGGCAGGAGTAGTGAATTCGATAGCCACATCGGCACTGCGAAACGCATCGCTATCAAAATCTTGAGGGTTATCAATATCGATAGTGCACACTATTTCGTGTCCACGACCAAGGGCAATACGTTCAATCGTCTTACCCATCTTTCCATATCCTATGAGAGCAATTTTCATCGTTTATGTCAATCTATCAACCTCAAAAAAAGGTCATAATTAGGGAAAATCTTAAATATTCCACAAATTTACAACAACAAAACGAATATCCCACACAAAACGGTTGAAAACCACCCCAAATTTGTGATTTTAATAGTTTTTTAGGGGTGTATTGCTATTAAAACAACCAAATTATTAATGTGTTGTTAGCTACCTTAATTTTATCGTAGCATTAGTAGGTTTTTAGGTAATTTTTATTAACTTTGCTTTGTAAACTAACTCTTACCGTATCAGACCAGAGAAACT